>JBEIOW010000077.1:0-7637 GCA_040377385.1 Bacteriovoracaceae bacterium
CGCGAAAGAACATCCAAAAAATCAGGAAGACCGCCTGAACGATCGCGAGCTTTTTCAGCGCGCCGCTCTTCACGAGACGATCCAACGAATGCATGAGCTCTGGATCAGCGAAGGCACGAAGGTACCTCTGCACCCACGGGTTCTGCAGGAGCGCTTGGACCTTCGCGAGCTGCTCGGCCATCTCGGGAGTCACGCCCGTTGGCAAACCTTGGGCGGCAGGATCAAAACTCTCGCTCATCGGGTTCGTGGCGTTCATGCCGCCATAAGCTTCCTGTTGCGCCGCTCGCGCCCGCTCGACCTCTTCAGCCGCAGCCGCCGCGCCATCTACTCCCGTCACTTCGGCGACGGCATTTCCGGGTGCCGAGGGAGCCAAAGCTGAAGGATTCGGCGCCGCCCCTGGGGACCCCGTCTCATTTCGAATGATGGAGACATTGGAATGAATTCGCTCACCCGGACGCGCACTCGGGTAGACCTCGATCACTCGAACTGGACGCGGCGGATTCGCGCGCGTTTCGGCCCAAGCGGTGTCCAGTGACGCCATCAACGAAAGCGGGAGAAGGAAGGGAAGAATCAGGTTCATGGTTCCGGTGCTCACCTAAAGTGTAACCGGAATGAAGAGAAGATCGATACGGATCGTGAGATTCTTAGGCCTCAACGTCCTCCCGTCCCGCCGTCCGTTGGCGGGGTCGCAAACTCGCAACGTACCACTCGATCCGCATCGTTTTGTGAGAAGCCGTGACCTGGGTCACGGCATGGGGTCCTGTGAAAATCCGTTTAGGCCGCGGTTCGCACCTGATTCCTTCCGCGGGCTTTAGCTTGGTGAAGAGCCAGATCTGCAGCCTGCAGGAGACGAGGGAGTACCGCGGTCGTCAGACCCGGACGCTCCGGAAGGCCGCGCAAGGTCGCCAGACCCGCGCTGATCGTGCATCTCCAGTGAACGTTCGAAGAGGGTTCGCCGTCGGCGTTCACAATGGGGCCGTGAAGGCGCTCCGCGCCCCGGCGGATCATCTCCGCCAGCCCCACGATCTCCGCATCCGTGCCGAGAGTCGCGACCACGAACTCTTCCCCCCCCCAGCGCCCAATGTGGCACCGGGGACCTTCGAAACGCCGCAGGAGGCCCGCGACCTTCTTGATGACCTCGTCTCCCGTCAGGTGTCCGTGAGTGTCGTTCACCCGCTTGAAGTGATCGATGTCGATCACGAGCAATCCATAGCCCTGGTTCATGCGGCGACCCTCTTCGCGCAGCTCCTCCGCTTTCCGGAGGAAGCCGTTGCGGCGCAGAAGTCCCGTGAGGTCATCGAGGTTCTGATCGCCGGAATTCGGTACTGAAATTTTTGTAGAGACCGAAGAAGAGGCCAGAGCCAGCTGCCCATCCATCTGGGCCAACAGGGTGTGCATGCTGCGCTCGAGTACGGCTATTTCACCGTGGAGGTGTGAGAGGAGATGACGGATCTTCTCGAGCTTCGCTTGTTTCCCTGGTTGCTGGTTCATGGCCTCTCCTTCGTGCGGGCCTGATGCCCACGCTGACTAAGAGAGCACGCTCGGTGCCAATAAAATGACTCGTCAAAACAGCGCCTTGCGAACCAGGCGGGCCGAGCGAACGGGTGTCCTTGCGGACACACCGCTGGCGACGTGACACTCCCGGGCAAAAAGAGTGAGATTTTTCCGGTAAATTTCCGAAAAGCGAAGACATGGGTCTGCGCGCATTATTGCACCTCCTCTCCATCACCACCCTTCTGATCGCAGGCACCGCTCCAGCAGCGCCCGGTGACGGCGTTCAGTGGAGCGGGCCACCGGTGCTCCGCGGAAAGGCTCTTCCTACCGAGTCCTATGAAGAAGTCCGCGTGCGTCGTCTAGCGAAAGCCGAAGTCGTCTGGGTGAATCGGGACTGGCTCCGGGCTCAGGGCTACGACGTCAAGGCTCGAGGCCCCGTCCCGAAAACGATTCTAGATAAGGTGCTCCAATCATTCGCCTGGTCAGCCGTGAATCCAGGCGACCCCTCATCAGCCTTTACCGAGGAAAGCGCTACCTTCTACGCCGATCGATACGGCGGTGGCGGAACCGGCATTCACCACGGCAGCGGACGTGCTGCTTCGGTGGGGAGTTTTCAGATTAAGGGAATCGGCATCACGCCCCTGCGTATCGCGGAGTCCGGCCGCTTTGACCACGTCAATGGACGCGCTTCACTCGAAGAGGCTCTCCGGGAAGCCGTGAATTCAGAACTCAACGCGGCGGAGCTTCCCAATGGATCCAATCGAGTCGTCGCGGTGATCCGCAGCGGACTGCACGCCAAACACGCTGGCGTCATCCGTGAAGAAGGAGCTCTGATCGTTCGCGAAGATCCGCTTCGCCCCGCTCATCTACTGAGGAACCGTTCCACTCGCGGGACGGAGGAGCAGAAGGAAAAGAAGATCAAAGCTGTTGAGAAAGTTTGGAAAAATCCGCCATGGAAGGAGGCGGGGCTTCTTCCGGAAGACTACTCGGAACCCCTCGATCGCGCAGTGGCCGCGCGGGACGCGCTCTTCGAATTCGCCGAACGGGTCGCGCGTCAGCAGGCGCAAAGCTTTGCGCGTGGAATTTTCCACGGCGCCTTAACCCCTTCGAATATCGAGCTTTCGGGACGCTCACTGGATTTCGGGACCCAAACATACAACCCGACCTTTCGCGCGCTTCGCGTTCAGAAGGATACCGCCGCGATGGTCGACGGGGACATCTCCTACATTTTCAATGCCGCGCTATCTGAAATCACGAAGATCGCCGGCGACCTGACTCACCCCGAAAGTCGCGGCAAAGCTCCTTCGATCAAAGAGATTCAAAATCACTTCCTCAGCGTTTGGGGAATCACTCTTCGCGAGGAGCTTCTGGAGCTGACCGGAGTGCCCCGGAAGTCGTGGGACCATCGAAAGGGCTACGAAGTCGCCCAAGAGTTGGGACGGGCGCTTGAGTCAGCCGTGATTCAGGAACAGAAGCTGAGCATGAATGATCGGTCAACGCTCGACCTCAAGACCCTGCTGATGAGTCTCGCGCGGATGCGCGAACCGACCCTCGAGAGGGTCTCGGCCGCTGTGGCCGAACGAATGCCCGACCGTGCTCTCGCCGCAAAGCTGACGGAGGCTTACGTAGAATTTAGAACCCATGCGCAAGAGTACGCGCTCAATGACGGAATTTCCGTCGAAGCGTGGAACGAGCTCATTGTCGAACGTGCGCGACGCTTCCTCGCACCCCGCAGCGGACTGGAACGAAACACGTGGATCATCGCCAACCGGAAGTTCCTCGTCCGTCGCCCAAGCCCGTCAGATTTCCAAGACTTCGTCGACGAGACGATTCGGTCCAATCGCCGATTCGGCGAGACGTCCTCCGACTACGTAGCCGTGCTCTCGCGCGGTTTTGAGCCAAATGGATCAAGGGAAATTCAGGTCGTTTTCGATGCCAAGCGAAACGCCACCTTCGCGCAGACTCTGGGTTCCGACTCTGCCCCGCTACCGATCAGTAGCCTCGCGGAAGCGAAGAGCCGCTTCCGGCTGACGGAACTCCCCGCGATTCGCGTCGACTCCGGCGGCGCACCGAACTTAGCGAAGTGCTTGCTTCAAGGTTTGAGCCTCAATCTTCCTTGGGGAACCCGCTCAAACTCGGCGAGCAGCCGCTGAAGCCTGAAGAAGGCATCGTCTTCGAGCTTCATCGCGCTCGCTTCGCGGCGGAGCGCGGATGCATCCACCCAGCCCGCACGTGCGCATTCATCGAGCAAGGAGTTCCAACCTTCCTGTAATTTCACGCTGCGCTGGACCCATTCCTTCTCGGTTTCGGTCGGTGGGATTGAACATTGGCGGAGCGCCAGGAGGACGCGACGGCGAGTCGCTTCGAGTACGGTGAGTTCACCGTGGAGGTGTGAGAGGAGATGACGGATCCCTCGAATCCTCGTCGTCTCATCCCCCTGGTTTTGGATCCCTTTCCTTTCAGTCATGGTCCAACGCTCCTGCAGTGAACTAGAGCATCGTCCGGGCCAAGCCGGATTCCCTTTGATTCCAATCGCTTGAATAGGAGGAGGGACGGCCCTGGCCCGAGTCCCTTCTGACCCACTGAAGACCAAGCGCCTCACCCTCGGTAGCCAATCATCTAGGACGACCACTGCTTGAATAAACCATTTTAGTCAGGTATAGTGTGCGCGATTCGACCTAACGATTAAGGGCCTGAAATTATGGAACTCTTCACAGCGCTTCAACTGCTCGCCTCGTCCGTCTTGAGCTTCTCCTACGCTGTTGCTGGACCAGTCGCGCAGTATCTTCCTTGGTCGGTGCAGGCGATCCCACCCGCAATGAAGGAAGAAATGGTGGGCCTTAGCTGGCGCCCCGGCTGCCCCGTGCGGCGCGATCAGTTGCGCCTCCTCAATCTCCTCTACGTTGATTTCCAAGGGCGTGAGCGCGCGGGCCAGCTCATCATGAACGCCTCCGTCTCGAACGAAGTCGTCCAGATCTTCCGAGAACTGCATCGCATTCGCTTCCCGATCGATAAAATCGTTCCCATCGAAGTGTTCAACGCCGACGACGATCTCGCGATGGCCAACAACGCCACGTCCGGATTCAACTGCCGCGAAGTGGCGGGCAAACCCGGCGTGTACTCTAAACACTCTTACGGAATCGCGATCGATATCAATCCAGTGCTCAATCCCTATAAATCACCCACGGGTTACACCCCGCCAAACAGCGGTGAATACGTGCAGCGCAAACCTGTACGCCCCGGCATGCTCGTACCGAACGGAAAGCCCGTGAAGCTCTTTGAATCTCTCGGCTGGACCTGGGGCGGCCGCTGGAAAAACGAAATCGACTATCAACACTTCGATAAACGGAATTCGCTATGAAACATCTCCTCCTCGCCCTGGTTGCGCTCTCATCCCTGACCCAAGCCCACGCGGCTGAACGCGCCCTGACCGTCACGGCCGTTGGCGATCTCATGCTCGGCTCCACGTGGGGCGGGAACTACATGCCGCCCGAGGGCGCGAACGTCCTGCTCGCTCCAGCTAAAGCGACGCTCCGGCGCGGTGATGTCGTGTTCGGAAACCTCGAAGGCGTGCTGCTCGACCAAGGCGGAACGGCAAAAACACCGCTCCCGGGAGAGACCTACTTCGTCTTCCGCTCGCCGACTCGGTTTGCCGAGGCGTTCAGGAACGCTGGCTTTAACCTCATGTCGATCGCCAACAATCACTCGAGCGACCTCGGCGCGCTCGGCCGCAAGAGCACGATGGACGCGCTCGACCGTGTAGGCATTCCGTACTCTGGTCTGCTGGACGGCCCCAAGCCCTGGGCCATCATGCAGGCCAACGGACGCTCGGTGGGCTTGCTCGCCTTCGCGACCGAAAAAGAAGCGCACGATCTGCGCAATATCCCGCGCGCCGTCCAGCTCGTAAAGGAACTCGATCGCCTGGTGGACATCGTGATCGTCTCCTTCCACGGCGGAGCTGAAGGCCCTCGCGCCCAACGCGTTCCGAAGAAAATAGAAATGTTCGAAGGGCTCAGTCGCGGAGACGTGCATGCCTTCTCGCGCGCGGTCGTCGACGCCGGTGCTGATCTCGTCCTCGGACATAGCCCGCACGTCGTGCGCGCGATGGAGCTCTACAAGGGTCGCCTGATCGCGTACTCGCTCGGCAACTTCGCAACCTACCGCCGGTTCAACCTCACGGGACCGAACGGTCTTGCGCCGCTCCTCGAGACAGAGCTCGCCGCTGACGGGGCATTCGTGCGCGGGAAGATCCACTCCTTCAAACAGATCTCGCCCGGTGGCCCGAAGCCCGACCCGACCAATGCCGCCGCCAAGAAGGCACGTGAGCTCTCCGCACTCGATTTCCCGGGTGGAAAACTGCGAATTGCGGAAGACGGAACCCTCACCGCCAAATAAGAACACCCCCCGGCGTGAACCGAGGGGTGTCCGAAAGAAGAAGAGATTCGAGATCGCTTAAGCCGCGATCGGATCGCCGACCTTGCGATACTCCTGCGCACGCAAGCCATGACGGCGGAGCAAGCGAAGGAAGTTCGAACGGTCGAGCTTGGACTCGCGCGCCGCTGCGGAGACGTTGCCGCCATTCCGCTGCAGAACGTTCGTTAGGTACTCGCGCTCGAAGCTATTCGACCAGCGCTTTTTGAGCTCCATGTAGCCGCCTTCGCCCGTATCCCCATAAGGAGAAGGAACGATCGCGAGCCCAGGACCCGTGCCCGTACCGGTGCTCGTCGAGCGAGCACCCGTGGGGAGGTTGAGATCACGGAAGCCGATCGGACCCGCACTCTCGTGGATGAGCGCAGCGCGCTCAACGACGTTGAGCAGCTCACGCACGTTACCTGGCCAGGCATAACTGATCAGGCCTTCCTCGGCGTCCGGAGAGAAGCCCTGGAAGGTCTTCCCGCGGGCCGTAAAGGCGCGCTCGGTAAACTGCTTAGCCATCGGGAGAATATCGCCCTTCCGCTCGCGCAGAGGCGGAACGGTCAGCACCACTCGGCTGAGACGATGATAAAGATCCTCGCGGAACTTCCCGTCCTTCACCTTGCTCTCGAGGTTGACGTTCGTCGCGGCGACGACACGCACATCCGTATCGATGTCTTGCGTACCACCCACGCGACGGAAGACTTTTTCCTGGAGAACACGCAGGAGCTTCGCCTGGAGCTTCACATCCATCTCGCCCAGTTCGTCGAGGAAGAGCGTACCGCCTTTGGCGAGTTCAAACAGACCCCGCTTGAGAGCGTTGGCGCCCGTGAAGGCACCCCGCTCGTGGCCGAAGAGCTCGCTCTCGAGCAGCTGTTCGTTGAAATTGGCGCAGTTGACCGCGACCCACGGGCCTTTGCCCCGGCGGGATCCGGCGTGAATCATACGCGCGATGCCTTCTTTACCCGTACCGCTCTCGCCGAGCACGAGGACCGAAGGTTCCTCGGCGTCACCCCGCATCGCTTCGCGACGCAGGATGGAGATCCACTCGTTGGCCTTCTCCATCGCTGGATCCTTGGAGACGAACCAAACTTTGTCTTCTGGCTTGCCTTCCACTCGCTCGACGCGCGCTTCGAGGCGGGCGATCAGATCCGTGTTTTCCTTCTCGAGCGTGCTCTCGCGCAGACAGCGGCGCACGGAGTGCGTCAGCTCATCGAGATCAAAGGGCTTCTCGAGATAGTCCGAGGCACCATTTCGGAGCGCCTTGACCGCGATTTCTTTCTCGCCATGACCCGTGATCACCACGGTGCGGAGATTCTTCCACTGGCCTTTGGCTTCTTCCATCAGGGCAAAGCCATCCTTGCCCGGCATGCGCAAGTCAGTGACCATCACGCCACACTCGCCTTGCGACCTCATCTGGGCCATCGCCTCGCCAGCGTTAGACGCCGTGAGGACTTCAAAGCCTTCGCGCTCAAGGCGCGATTTGAGAAGCTTGCGAATCGGCTCCTCGTCGTCGACCACCATCACTCTGTTTTTCGTGCTCATCTCTTCTTCCCTTCTTTCTCTCTCTGCAGACGATCAAGCCGGGGTCCGTTCCGGACGCCGGCGGTTCAAATTCATTCAGGCAAGTTCGCGATAGTCCCGCGGGATCCGGATTCGGAAGGTCGTTCCTTTACCGAGATCCGATTCCACCACGATGGAACCATGCAGTTTGGCCACCGCGCCGTAAC
>JBEIOW010000393.1:0-2911 GCA_040377385.1 Bacteriovoracaceae bacterium
CGTCGCGCTCGCGCTTGAGCATCCTTGGGACCTCATCATCGGCAATCGACGCATGACCTCGGCGACTGTACCGACCGTCAGCAAGTTTGGGCGACGCTTCTCGAACTTCTGGGTGCAGTTCCAAACGGATTCGCGGATCGCCGACTCTCAGAGCGGCTTTCGCATCTATCCGCTCTTCCGGGTCCAGACGATGCGGTTCTTCACTCGGCGCTTTGATTTTGAGATCGAGTCGATGATCCGGCTTCTCTGGGCCGGAGCAGCGATCCGTGAGGTCGAGATCGATGTTCATTACCCGGAGGCATCCGAGCGAGTCAGCCACTTCGACAAGCTCTGGGACAACGTACGAATCTCCGCACTCAATACTCTTCTGGTGACGCTCTCGCTTCTCCGCGCACCGCGCTCTCCTTCGGCCAAAGCCTGGGCGGTCGGGGTCGGCATTGCCGTCGGCTGTACTCCCTTCTTGGGATTCCACACGCTCATCATCGCCGTCATCTCCGTCTTTACGCGGCTGAATGCGGTCTACCTTTGGCTCGGCACCCAGATCTCCCTCCCTCCGATCGCGCCCTTTCTGGTGGCCGCCTCCGTGCACCTCGGCGCCTGGATCACCGGGCATGGCGCGGAAACCTGGCGCGGATTTTCCACGGACTGGCTCGTCGGCTCTCTCGTGCTTGGCCTGGCGCTCGGCGTTCTGGGGGGTGGCGCGGTCTATGTTTTTTCCGTTCGAACGGCCCGACCACGCGCCCCGGCATGGAACGGGCGCGCGCGCGGCGGTCGGATCGGAAACGGCTTTCTCAAGCTCGTGCTCCGACACCTTGGACTTCCCGCGGGCTATTTTTGCCTGAAGTTCATCATTCCCTATTTTTACATTTTTGCGCCCCGGGCCCGGCGTGCGGCCAACGAGTTTTGGCGTCTCCTGCAACCGGACCTTGGATTTTGGCGGCGGCAGGTGCGGATTCTCGCGCAGCTCCATCGCTTCGCCCAGGTCTTGATGGACCAGGTCTACCAGGCCCATCAGCCGCGACTCGCTTTTCAGATCCGGAGTACCGGCATGCACGGAATCGTGGATCCGATCCGCGAGAAGAAGGGGCTCCTCCTGATGAGCGCTCACCTCGGCGGCTGGGACCTAGCCGCTACCGCGCTCCGCGAGGACGGACTCCCCGGCGAATTCCACATGATCCGCTTCGAATCGCAGGAAGGCCTCACGCTCGAAAAAGTCAAAGGAACCGAATCCGACCACCTGCGACCGATCGCCAGCAACGTAGCTGAGCTACCCCTCCTGCAGGTGCGGGAGTTCCTGGCGATGGGGCGCCCCCTAGGGATGATGGGTGATCGCCCGCTCGGCGATTCGTTCGAACTTGTACCGTTTCTCGGCGGGTTGATTCCGCTCGATACCACACCCTTCCGAATGGCGGTTGCCTCGGGCGCTCCCCTGCTCTTCACCTTCAGCTTCAAAGCGGAGAAACGGGTCTACGAGTTCTTCGCGACGCCTTCACGGCGTTACTCCTATACTGCCGGTGCCGATCGCGCGCTGGAGCTCTATGAATGGGCCGCGGAGTTCGGTCGCGTACTCGAAGACTTTACCCGACGGTATCCGGAGCAGTGGTTCAACTTCTACTCGATCGCCTCGACGCCACCCGTCTCGAGATCATCCACGCCGCCCAGGCACCGTTTACGAGAAGGAGCCCATAAACCATCGACCCCGAAATTTGCGTCGGCACCTGACCCCACGCCCAGCGACGGAGCAAGATCTCTCCACTGAGCGCGAAGAGCATCGCAAGATAGCCCCAGAAAAAAACCGCGTTCGCGATCCGAGCGAATTTACCGCGCACGACTCACCCCCAGATTGACCGTAAACTTCTCCGTCGAGATCGCGACCTTTTGCGGAAATCCCTCGTCGCCGTAGTTGCCGAGCAGAAAAGTAATCTGCCGGCCTTCCCCTTGCGGCCACGAAGCCCCGGTAGGTCGACCATCCGCGTTCCTCGCCGTCCACGCGAGCGGCGGCTCGGGCGCCCGCGATCGCGGAGCCAGCAGCAATCGGCGGACGAGTCCGTAGTATTCCTGAATCCGCCCTTCCTGACGCCTCACCACCTCCAAGAAATACTCCGTCTCAATCTTCCCGGTCGCCAGATCCTCCGTCAGTCGAAAGACCGTCGTGCCGAACGGCCCGAGAGCGACCACGCGAATCTGCTCCGGCGACAAACGAACGAGTCCCGTGAAGGTGAAAGTCTGGTTTGGCGTCACGATCTCTACTTCATGGCGGTAATTTCCGGCCGGAAAAAGTCTGTCCTCCGGCTGCATCGATTTCCTCGCGCTGACGCAAGACAGAAGGCTGACCGCGAGACCTAGAACCCCGAACCATTTCAGAGGCCTCATCGCGCCAACCTTTCTTCCAGCGCCCGAAGCTCGCGCGGATAGGCCGGATGAAGGGCCTTGGCCGCTACCCAGTGCGCGCGCGCCGCATCTGGCTGACGCAGACACTGGTCGGCATAATCCCCCAGCGCCATCTGGAATCCGTAGCTGCCGTCAAAATGCCCGCGAGCAGAATCCAAAGTCACCTTGGCCTCCGCACAGCGCCCTTTCCGGATCAGCTTCTGCGCCCGGGAGACTTCCTGGGCAGAGAGCCGAATGGCGTGAAAAGCTTCTTCCGTTACGAGGGGATCCTTCGCGAGCTCGCGTACGAGCACCGGCTCCCGGCGAGCAAAGGAAGCCGTGAGGTCATATCCCGCGAACGAACCGGAAACTCCCGGACCTCGGCTCACGTAGAGGATATTCTCCGGCGTATTGAAGATCACCGCGTGCGTCGCGATGAGGGCGTCGATGGCCGCTCGATTCCCCAAGTGGAGCGGCTCGCCTTCGGAGACTCCCTTATCCCGGAGGATTTTCAACACGGCAGCTTCCGCCGCGCGCGGAG
>JBEIOW010000532.1:0-2013 GCA_040377385.1 Bacteriovoracaceae bacterium
GAAAAGGCTACAGCAAACGCTGCGGTCGCGGTCAGCGACGCGAGGATGACGGGTTTCATTGCGCGATACATAAAGATGGGTCCCCTCCAAAAGGTGGAAAATCGGCGGCGAAAATCGGACCCTTCGTCCGCGTTTACGACGCTCTCTATTTTTTTCTGAATCGGCTCTTTGCAAACCGAGGACCAGAAAAAGAACGAAAAACAGATGGTTGAACGGCGCGAAGGTAACAAACTGACCCCGCTTTTCAAGGAAAGGCGTTCGCCTAGGGCCATTAAAACCGTGGGCCTGGGGTCAAGATGGCATTCGCACGGTGCGTCGAGCGAGTGTGGCGACGCCCTGCGCCCAAGAGGGTTCGCTGTTGAGTGAGGGGATCAGAAACAGATCCTCACCGCCGGCCGCGAGGAAGGATTCCTTGGCGCGGATTTGGATTTCTTCAAGCGTCTCTAAGCAGTCCGCGACGAACGCGGGACAAGCTACGGCGAGTCGTTTCACGCCTTGAGCGGGGAGGGCTTCGATCATCCGATCCGAGAAAGGCTGAATCCACGCACGCGTGAGGCGGCTCTGAAAACCCACGGAATACTTTTCCGCCGGGAGTGCCAGGCGCTGCGCGATTTTTCGCGCGGTCTCGTAGCACTGATGCCGATAACAGTCGCGGTTGGCCTCGATCGGGCGTTCGCAGCAGTCGGGGCGAGTGAGGCAATACGAGCGATCCGGGGAGCGATCGGTTTTTTTGACCTGTTTTTCTGGAAGTCCGTGGAAGCTGAACAGAAGGTGATCCCACGGTCTTTCGTTCAGGCTTCGTCCGATCACTTCCGAGAACGGGTCGAGAAATTCGGGTGCGTCGAAAAAGGGTCCGATGAATTTCGGTGCGGGCAGGCCGACGGCTTCGGCCGCGCGGAGTGCCTCGGTGACCGACGACTTCGTCGCGGCCAGAGAATATTGAGGATAGAGGGGCAGTACGGTGATGTCCGTGATGCCGGCTGCTTTGATTTTTTCGAAAGTCCCCTGCACCGAGGGCGATCCGTAGCGCATCGCGGGAAGGACTAGGTATTCGTCGGCAAGATGAGGGGAGACGCGCTCCACCAGATCCTGCAGATGGTACATGAGGGGCGAGCCGCGTTCGGTCCAGACCTCCTGGTAGGCTTCGGCCGATTTGTACTTCCTCCGCGGAACGATCAGTCCCTTGACGAGAAACCACCGCAGCGGAGTGGGGATGTCGATCACATCCGGATCCATGAGGAATTGCTTGAGGTAGCGTCCGACGGCTTCAGGTTCAGGAGCGTCGGGGGTGCCGAGGTTCAGGAGGATCAGGGCTTTCTTTGCGTGCACCCCTCGACACTAACTTTGAACGCGGGCCTTGAACAGCGCCGAGTCGCACGCTATCCCTTACTTTATGGGCGCACAGTGGAAACATGCAGGACGGATCTCGAACTCCCAAAAGCGCGGAGCCGTGATCGGAAAACTCGTTAAAGAAATCATCGTTGCGGCGAAGGTGGGCGACCCGAACCCCGACAATAACTTCCGCCTGCGCGCCGCCGTCGAGTCGGCGAAGAAAGCCTCCGTTCCACGCGACAACATCGAACGCGCGATTAAGAAGGGCTCGGGTCAGGGCGACGACGCGATCATCTTCGAGACGGTCGTGTACGAAGGCTTCGCTCCCGGGCGTGTTCCCGTGATCGTGGAGTGCCTGACCGAAAACAAGAATCGCACCGCGGCCGACATCCGTGTTTTGTTCCGCAAGGGCCAGCTCGGCAATACCGGCGCCGTAGCGTGGATGTTTGATCGCCTAGGCGTCGTCGAAGCCACGCATACGGATGCCTCTTTGGACATTGAAGGGGTGGCGATCGAAGCCGGCGCGCAAAACGTCGAGCCTCTAGAAAAAGAAGAGGTCCCCGCTGGCCATGCGGGCGCGCGCGGTCTCGAGGTGGCTCACCGCGAGCTCGCGCCGGCGCACGACGTCGCGATCGCCGTCGAGGAAGCGCTCGACCTCGCCCGCGATCTCGCGCGCCGAGC
>JBEIOW010000575.1:0-1735 GCA_040377385.1 Bacteriovoracaceae bacterium
GAGGCTGAAGCGTTGGGCGACTCCCGCAGCGCTCGTTCTTGCGTCGGCGTGGGTCTCGGGTTCGGTATTTTTGTCACTCCGGTACGCGGATACGCGCATGGCGGTCTTCGCTGTATTTTTATCGGCGTTTATTCTTCTCGTCGCGACGGCGCTTCGGCGCGAGTATGGAAGATCTTTCATAGACCCAAACATGGAATGGTTTCAGGGAGCTCCGAGCGTGATTCCGGGCCTGGAGTGTCGAATGACCCTCGGAAATCACGTCGAAGATTTCCGCGTCGCTCGACTCGATGATGACGGAGTTTTTTTGTATTCGCGCAAGCCACGCGCGCTCAAAATTCGTGGCAAGGATCGCCCGGAGCTGCGCTTCAGCTATCGGGAACGCCAGACTTGGGTGACGGCTCAGCCGATCGCTTGGATCTCGGGCGGCAATGGATTGGGGCTTAGGTTTAGGACCGAGTCGAATGATCGGTTCAAGGGCTTGGCTGATTTTATCGAAATTCTCAGAGGAGAAGGACATGCTTAGAAAGCTCGTTCAAATCATGGTGGCGGTATTGGCTTTCAGTGTCTTGTCGGCTTGCCAGAAGGGGCCGGAGGGCCTGGATGATCCGAAAAAACAGCTCACGAACTACATCTCGAAATCATTCTCCATTAAGTCGCTTGATGACCGGAAAGAGCTGCTGGAGTTCCTCGCCGGCGATACTCGCGAACGTCTATCGACCTGGAGCGATGAGCAATTCCGACAGGCTTTCATTGAAACCAAGCGCGAGTTCATCAAGCTGGCGATCGTCGATATGAAAAAGCAGAACGAAGCAGAAGCAAGCATCACTTATGAACTGACCTACCTCGATCAAGAGCGCGGTAAGGATGCGAAGGTTACGACTCAGCGCTTGGCGATCATGCGTCGCGATAGTGATCGGTGGCTGATTCAAGAAGTGCGCAACATGAAGGAGCTAGTTGAGTTCCGGAATGAGATGGCGCTTCCGTAGGGATGCGCCTGAGTTCTGAGATTCAGAACGTCGCGATCCCGTAGTTCACCGTGGGTTGACTGGAAGGCCGAATCTTCACGAGTTCGAAAGTTCTTACTCCCGATAATCCGGTCGAGTAGTTCTGATTGCCGCGAGGTCCGCGCAAGGCGATGAAATAAGCGTCGTTGACCCCGTTCGAAGTGAGGCTCACCTGGAGACCGGCTTCGCTTGGGGCCACAAGAGATTCCAGCCTGAGAATGTACTCTCCGTTCACGTCGGATTCATAAATCATGGCGACCCCGGTGACTTCTTTGCCCGCGGTCACCGTGTCGAACGTCTTGGACGCGATGAGGGTTCCGCTCGGCACGGGATCACGAAGAACGGATATGCCTCCGCTCAAACCGCACGACGTCAAGAATATGGCGCAGAGTAATCGGATCAAATGACGCATCACGAATCAATTGTGTCTGCAATTCGCCCGATAAGGAAGATGTGAAGGAAGGTCTTCTCGACGAAACCAGTCTGTCCTCGGCCGTGGCGAAGGCGAGAGCGCTTGAGGCACTCTTGCTGAGTCTTGCCCGGGACAATCGCTTTCAGGACTTCGTCAAAGACGTCTTAGTCGCGCTCGCGGACGCCGTTAAAAGCGAGGCTGGTTCGATTATCGAACTGAATCATACCCAAGGAAATCTCTTCTTTCGCGCCGCTATCGGCCAGAGCGCCGAACTCATTCATTCTTTCGTCATTCCTTTAGGGGAAGGCATCGTTGGGCA
>JBEIOW010000172.1:0-5216 GCA_040377385.1 Bacteriovoracaceae bacterium
CCAGGCTTGTTTCATACACGGGCCTCGTTCGGGGAAGAGTGCGCGGCGGCGGCCGCATGGGGTTCATCGGTGGTGAGCTGGAGGAATACGTCTTCGAGGCTCATCTTTTCGGCGCTGAACTCGAGCACGCCCCAGCCATTCTGTACGGCGGTGGTGACGATCTTTTCGCGGACGTCGTCGATTGCGGTTTCCATTTCGACCAGGAACCGATTGCTCTGGCCCCCAACCGCGTGACCGCTCATTCGATGCGCGTCCACGCTGCGAACGCCAGGAATCGCGCGGAGAGTTTCCGCAGCGTTTTCCGGCGCCTTACGCACTTGCAGCGAGTAGAGCAAACCGCGCTTGAAGCGTCCGGTGATTTGATCGAGCGCGTCTTCGGCGACGATGCGTCCCTTGTTGATCACGATGATGCGCTGACAGGTCGCGGTGACTTCCGGGAGAATGTGCGAGCTGAGAATGACGGTGTGATCTCCGCCGAGGCCTTTGATCAGGCTTCGGATCTCAATGATCTGAATCGGATCGAGTCCTACTGTGGGCTCATCGAGGATGATGACCTTCGGGTTGTGAACGATGGCTTGCGCGAGTCCGACGCGCTGGCGATAGCCTTTCGAAAGATTGGCGATGAGGCGCTTGGAGACCTGGCCGAGTCCCGTCTTCTCGAGTGCGGTGTCGACTGCAGCGCGCGTTTTGGATCCGCTCACCCCGTGAATGCGTGCGGCAAATTCGACGTAATCGCGAACCTGCATATCCAGATAAACCGGTGGCGTTTCAGGTAGGTAGCCGACGTTGCTTTTGACCTGGATCGGTTCACGGAAAACGTCAAAGCCGGCGACCTTCACCGTGCCCGAGGTGGGCGGCATGAAGCCGGTGAGAATTTTCATGGTGGTGCTTTTGCCCGCGCCGTTCGGGCCGAGGAACCCGACCACTTCACCCGTCTTGACGTTGAAGGTGAGGTCCTCGATCGCCGTGCGCGGTCCGTACTGCCGAGTAAGATGGGAGACTTCAATCATGGCGTTTCTGTCTCGCTGTGTGAGTGGGTGTTCTAGAGCAGATAGAATAGAAAAAACCGCGCAGAATTCAAGAGCCCATTGCTCTGGCTGGCCGAGTCAAGTGCATGAATTAAAATGTTTTCATGGAATGTCGCATCCGATGGTGACCCGAGCAGAGCGTCTCGAGGTTTTCGGTCGAATTTGAACCGCCTTGCGCCACGGGATGCCGGTGATGGATCTCAATCCATCGTTTCTCAAGGCATCGCTGTCCATCGGGTCGAATCGCCGTGCACTGGCCCTGGTCGCGTCGGTGGACGGCGTGGAGGCTGGACGCGGGAAGAGGCTCGCGTTTCCGCCTCGCTCGTAGCGTGACGAGTGAACGGACTTTTTCGATCGGCTTTTTCTCTTTTGCCAGCACACGCTCGGCTTTGATCACCGGGTCGTGGCGATCCAGGTATTCCTTGGCGAGCGCCTCAACACATTCTTCCAACTGAACCGGCCGACGTCGCGCCTGACTCAGGAGGTCCTGAACGCGACGGAGGCGAGTGAGCGCTTCTTCCGAAATGCCGAGCTCCAGGCGGAGTCGGTCTGGGGTGACGTAGGCGGCCCGTTCCCGAACGGTTTCCTCGGGTCGCTCCCGCGCGATTTCTTTTTCCAGTGCGCGATTGGAAAGGGAGGAGGCCTTCTCCAACCACTCCGACTGGTTTGCTTTGGTGAGAACGGCGACCACTCGACGCGCATTGGAAAGCGTGATCGCGCCGGACTCGAGCCGTTCGCGAAGCGCGGGCACCTCCCGTACCTTTCTTGCGATCGTGATGAGCGTATAGGCAGCGTGCTCACCCAGGCCGAGCTCGCGAGTGACGTATTCGAAAAGACTGGCGTGACCGCGGGTAAGGAAAACCCGCTCCGATTCGATTTCCTGCAGAATTCGGATGAGATCGGCTTCGGCTTTTCGGTAGCGCGAACTCGCGTCCAGGGCTTGGGCGTGCAAATCGGTCGCTCGGGAAGAAGACATGGAATCTCCGCGCTGAAAGATGAATGGGATCCACGAACAGCGAGAGGAGAGAATTGAAACGAAGTTCCGGAATTGCCGTGGTAGCTAAATTTTAGCGTAAAACAGCGGCAACCTCAACTAATTTTGTGCTCGTTACGTGACGAGTGCTATTCGAAATGAGGCGCTATCGAAGGCTGCGCGATGGTGGCGATCCCGTATCGGACGCGAGCCTCGTGTCCATCCGCGAGACGGGGAAGCCGAGCGGGATCGAACCAAGCCACTGAAAGACTTTCTGTGGACGCCCGCGCCGATCCGCCGATGAGGTCCGCCCGAAACATCAAGTGACAGAACTCATTCTCTTTCCAGGGATAGGTCACGTACTCGTAGCATTCTGAGCTCCACACACCGAGCAGAGCCGTAACACGCACGGAAAACCCTGTTTCCTCGAGACATTCTCTCTCCGCGCAATCGCGCGGGGTCTCACCGAGATCCTGACAGCCACCAGGGAGCGCCCAAAGCCCAGTATCGCTCCGTTGAATGAGCAACAATTCACCGCGGGAGTTGAGAACGAAAACATCGCAGCCGACCATCGGAGTGATCGGCTTTCCCATTCGCGTAGCTACTTCCCAAATTTCTCAAAGTTCTCGATCATCGGCACGAGCTTCCCGATCAGGATGTCGACCGTCTTGTCGAGCGACTGCGTGAGTTGCAGGCCGGCCGCATACTCGTGGCCCCCGCCGCCGAGCTCTTGGGCAAGTTTGTTCACGATCACGCGACCCTTGGATCGGATGGAAACACGCACGTCTCCGTCGTCTTCCTCGCGGAACAAGCAAACGACTTCCGCGTCTTTAAGCAACAGCAGCAAGTTCAGGAACGACTGCGTATCATCGGCCGTCGCTTGGTATTTTTTACGAAGCTCCTGATCCATTTGTAGCCAAGCGACTTTTCCGCCGCCAGCGACTTTCACGTTCTGAAGAACATGTCCCATCAGCTGCAAATGCGAGACGTCTTTGGAAGAGTAGATGTTCTGATAGACCTCTTCCGGATTTACGCCCTGTTCGATCATCTCGGCCGCGATACGGTGGGAGATCGGAGTAGTACGCGAATACCGGAAGCTGTTGGTGTCGGTCATCACCGAGACGTAGAGACCCATGGCGACGTCTTTGTTGAGCTTGCCCAGATTGAGCTCGGCGAAGATGCGGTAGAGCATTTCTCCGATGCTGCTCGATTCAGGGTCCGCCAGGTGAGTGACGTGAGGCGGGTACGTGAGGCCGCCGATTTCCTGGTGGTGATCGAGGAAAAAGATTTTACGGGCGCGCAGATTCATCTCCGGCCAGACCTTGCCGAGCCGGCGCGGATCGTTGGTGTCGACGATGAGCCAAAGATCGCACGTGTCCCAGAGTTCGACCTCGCCTGGTCCCAGGAGGATCTGGCTCTTAGGGTCGAGGAAGCGGTAGCGCCTGGGCAGCTGGTCCGGATTGTAAACGCGGCAGGCTTTGCGGGCGCGCTTCAGGTAGTGGAAGAGCGCGGCCTCGGCCCCAAGTCCGTCTCCGTCGGGAAGGAGATGTGTCGAAATCAACACGCGCTTCGCGCCGTCCAGAGCGGTTTTAAAGGCTTCGAATTCTTTAGTCTTTGATAGCTCCACGGACTTTTCTTTACCGCTCAAGCTGCTCTCCTTGCTTACCGAAACCTTGACTGGAAGGACTGAAACGATGAGGACGCCGCAACCGAAGAAGCTCGATCCGCTCTACGTCATCTTCGAACAGCATCTCCTTAACTTTCAGGACCCTGAGATGGATCGGAAGACCCTGATCCTGAAGATCGTGGCCGATTACCTGAGCTACCTGCGTAAGAATAATATTAGCGTTCCCAGGGCGTTGGAGCAACCCATCGTCGAGGAGCTGGCCGCTCAGGTGAATACGATGCTCGTGAAGAAGATCTACGGCTGTCTCGATCATCGCGACTATCAAGGGGATGCTCCCTTCAAAACGCGTCGTCGTGCTCGAGCCCGCTACTCGAAGCTGGGTCTCACGGCGCCAAACTCTCGTCGCTCGACTCCGGCTCGGGCGAAGAAGATTCCCGCCTAAGTTTTCGCTGTCAGATTTCTCGCCGTCAAAATGCGGACGTCTTTGCTTTGATCATTGCTCCCGATCAAAGGCGGGCGGCGAGCGAGTCATTCCAATTCGGATCAGCTGAAGGTCTTCGTCGGTTTCACTCCGGAGCTGAATCTCAAACTCGGTCTCACTGTGCTGGTAGAAGCGCGCCTCTAGGCCGTTCTGGGCGAGAAATCGGTCGAGCGTCATCGCCGTGGATCGACGTGTGCTGGGGCTCACGCGCCCCATGCGGAAGTCCGCGTTCACGTTCTGGAGAACATAAAGGATGGGTTGGAATCGAAAGGATGCATCGTTTTTCTCGAAGCTATCCAGCGACAGAAAAGACCGGACGCGCGTCGTTCCTCCGTCGCCCGTTTGAGGGCGGCAGGACCATTCGGCCGTTGGCTGGGCACTCGAGCGGTCGGAGCGATAGGAAAGCCGGCGCAGAGAATCGCTGAAATAGAGCTCGATCGAGGTTTCTTCGTAGGCACCGTAGGGTAGGTCACGGAAAGCCACGTTTTGGCCGCGACTCACGCCGAACTCAAATGGAACCTCGAGGCTCGAGCACACCTTAGCGGGTGGAGCCACTTCATCGGAATTCAATGGAGGGAGCGGATCGGCGGCCACCGGACCCGGAGGCGTCTGTGAAACCGCCCCAGGCGTTTCCGAAGGGGAAGCGACGGGCTTGGGCGCGACCAGGACCGAAGAGCTCTGACAGCCGCTGAGAAGGACGCCGGTGGAGGCGCTGAGTAAGACCAGCCAGTGATGAATCCAGGCGGTGCGTGGTGCTGCGTTCAAGAGGTCTCCCCTGCACGGTTTAATCCGCGCAACAGGGAAGGCTTACCTCTTTAGACGCTTTGTGTCAAAATCGCCTGCGACTTCATCAAGTAGAACGCGCAATAGGCGATTTTTTCCTTTTACGACCAGAGGTTAGCTTCCTTCTGCCCGCGGATCGGCGGGCAGAAAGCTGAACGTGGCGAAGAATCATTCGAGCCACGTTGAGCCCCGTGGCGGCTTCAATGCCCTCAAAGCCGGGAGAGCTGTTGACCTCGAGAATGAGCGGGCCGTTCTCGCCCGTCATCAAGTCGACCCCCGCGATCTCGAGTCCGAGGGCTTTGACGGCTTTCAGCGCGGCTCGGC
>JBEIOW010000582.1:0-1622 GCA_040377385.1 Bacteriovoracaceae bacterium
GCCTGGATCAGCGCCCGCTCGTCGTGCACGGATCCGCGCGCGGTATTAAGTACGATGGAGTCGCGGGGGAGGAGCTGGAGCCGGGCGGCGCTGAGCCAGTGACGAGTCTTGGGTGTCAGCGGGACATGCAGCGAAAGGACCTGCGCGCGGCGAAGAGCGGCGCGAATCTGTGCGGCGGTCGATCGGCTGGAAAGGTGCTCGGTCGTCAGGCCTACTGCGCGGAAAAGGCGAGCGGTTTCTTGCCCAATCTGCCCCTTTCCGACGAGGACAGCATGCCGCCCCCGCAGTTCTTGACCAAGGAGAAGCTCGGGGCTCCATCCTCGGAAGGCGTTTTTTCGGCAGAGGGCTTCGCCTTCGGGGATCCTTCGGGCGCACGCAAAGAGGAGCGCAAGCGTCAGCTCGGCAGTTGCGCGCGTAAGTACTTTGGGCGTGTGGGCGACGCGCACCCGACGCCGCGCACACGCGGCTAGGTCGATGTGATTCACTCCGGCCGAATAGGTGGAAATGGCGCGCAAGTGAGGGGCCGTCTGCAAAAGCGCATCGCCGACGGAGTCGGTGAGCATACAAAGCAGCCCTTCGGCTTTCGGGAGATTCCTCAGCAGTTCCGCACGCGTTCGGCAGACGCGAAGGCGAAAGTCGGATCCGAGCTCCCGCCGGACGACGCCGGGGAAGAGGGGGTAGGTCAGAAGCACAAGCGGCTTGAGTGATTTCATCTGGTTTATAATGTCGCGATCGTGGCCAGTTTAGGCGAGAGGAATCGGTTGCGCTTCCTCGATTTCGGGTGTGAACTCGAGACGCCGAGGAAAAAGAAAGAAGGAAGCGATGTCATCTGCCTCAATGAAATCCTGGTTCTTGCTTTTTCCATTCCTGATCGCCACATCGGCCCAAGCGGACGTGATTCTTGCCCCCGGCGAGAGTATCCGCCTCGCGGGTCAGCTCGTTCGCTGCGAGAGCGCCGCACCTCAATGCCGAAGTGATTGGGAATGTGGAACGAACGAACAATGCTCTGCTGGCCGCTGCGTTCCGCGTGCGGCTTCCGTCTTCTCGAGTGAAGCCCGTTGCGTACCGGTGAACGCCGACTACGCCATTCTTCAGAACACGCTGACCCTGATCACGGAGATGCGCGACGGAACCCAGCAGAAGACGAATCTTGGCGTCTACGAACTCCAATCGGACTGCCGAAAAGTGGTTCCTCGAATCACGAAGTTCAGCGGAACGGATCCCGTGCGGTCTCGGATCTGCGTGCCGATCGATCCTCGTTACGGGATTTTGAAGAACACCCTCGTGCAGGTGACGCAGCTCCCAGAAGGCCCGGTCAACCTCACGTCGATCGGTGACTTCGAATACCGCTCTGCTTGCGAAGCCGAATTGAACTGATCACGCTTGTTCTTCAGGAGTAGAGCGCGCCGAGCGCTTCGAGAAGCCGCGCGCGGTCAGGATCGAGTTGAAACGGCTCGATCGCAGGCTGCTTACGAAACCAGGTGCGTTGGCTTTTGACGAGCTGGCGGGTAGCGAGCATGATTTCGTCCTCCAGGCCGGGAAGCCCTTCGCGGGTTTTCCGGCCGGCGGGCTTCTCGCCGTTCAGGTACGCCATCGATTGAGCGTAGCCGATGGATTCCAGC
>JBEIOW010000324.1:0-3464 GCA_040377385.1 Bacteriovoracaceae bacterium
AAAATCTCTGTCTCTCTCCCTAAGGTAAAGCAAGGGGGGTGCCATTCTGACACTCTATGTCATTGCTTTAATTACAGCTAGTTACAGAGCAAGACCCAGCCCTGCCGGTGTGTCGAACCCGTCTTGAACCTCACACGCGTCAAGAGTTTAGACACTGCGGTGCCTCAGTTTTGGGCACCCCCGAAAACGAAAAGGCCCGAAGATCCTCTGGGGATCTTCGGGCTCTTCGTAAGGGAGAATCAGGGAACTCGGTCGCTTAGCCTTCTTCAGACGTGCGCTGATCGCGTGGAGCTTGGCCGGCAGGAGCCGTATCCGGGCTCGCCGCGACTTCGCTCGAGATCGCCGGGCACGCGGCGCCGGTGTTCTCACCCACACGCGTTTCGGCGAAAGCCGCCGAAGCGAAAGACATTACGAAAACAACATTCATCAAAATCATGGAATTCTTCTTCATATCCACTCCTCTCGGTTCTCAACTCGACTACACAGTGGCTATTAAGCAACTGCGGTGCCAGCCCGGGAGAAGTGAATTATCCAATGATTTCGTGACTTTGAATCTGACTAGGTGACCAACTTATAGACAGCTGTCAGCGCGGACTCGGGTGTCAGAAGCTCAGAAGCAGGCTAATCCGCCTGCGTAGCGGTCCCACCGGCGTCCTGGCCACCCACCGAGGCGCCCTCGCTTGCGGCCATAGGACCGTCATACACTGCGCTGCAGGCGCCGGCAGGCTGCCGGATCTCATTGCCAGCGGCGTAGACCATACTCGTCTGGCCCTCACCCTCGTCAGCGAGCCCGCTTCCCGCGGCGACCATCATTCCAAAAGCGATCCAGATGAGATGCTTCATACGATTCCTTTAATCAGAAGGACAACGTCACGCCCGCCGGGCGGATGATGTCGAGAAGGTTTTGGAACGCCGAAGTCACCTGCATCGCGATCTTGCGACCCGAGGTGCTGTCCACCTTCTTGATCTCGCCGCTGTTGGTATAGGTCACGTTGATGGAACCGACGCTGGGATCGGTGATCTCGATCGGCTTGGAGTTCTCGTTGTATTTGAAGTCGATCCGGCGGCGGTTCTGGTCCACCATGCTCCGAATCCGGCCGTTGCCGTCGTAGAACAGGCGCACGCCTTTGTTCTCCGAATTCTTCGCCATCACCAGGTTACCCTTAGGGTCGTACTGGAACTGCGACCAAGCGATTTGCTTCTTATTGAGTTTCGAGTAGCGCGCGACTTTGCCCACTTTGCCGACTTTCGCGTCGTAGGCGAGCTCGGTGATCTCGGTCGGCGTGACTTTCTTGGTCACGTTCCCGCGAGCATTGTACTCAAACGCGGTCTCTTCGCCGTTACGCTTGATCTGAAGAGGAAGTCCGCAGCACTCGTTGTAGACCGTTTCCGTGCGATCGCCATCGACGACACTCACGAGCTTGTAGGTCCACTCTTCGCCGCCGGCTTTGACCTTGGTGAAGTACTCGTACTTGCTGTTGGAGATCGGCTTGCCGTCGGAGCCCTTGACGTTCACCGCGACGCCAAGAAAACCAGGCTCTTTGCCGCGCGTCTCGTAGGCGTATTCGGTCGACGTCCCGTCGCGGTCCTTCACGCTCTTCACGTTCTCGAACTTGTCGCGGCCGTAGTAGGCGATCTGGAGCGTCGTCTTGTCGGCGTAGCCGATTTCAACGAGATTGTGGCGCTTGTCGCCGGAATACTTGAACGCGTAGACGTTGCCGTCGACGTCTTTGCTCGTCACGAGCTCGTCCTGCGCGTTGTACTTGTAGGTCGCTTCTTTGGAGTTCTCGCCCTGGATCTTCTCGACGAGGCCGCGCGAGCTGTAGGTCAGGAAGATCTTACGGTTGAAGTTGTCGGTGATCTTCTCGGGCTTGCCCGCCTTGTTGTACGCGATGTCGATGAAATTGTTGTTACGGTCCTGAATACGGACCATTCGTCCTTCGTTATTGAAACGCTCAACGCGCCCGTTCTCGAAGGTACGGAAATAACCGTCCTTGATGCGGGTGACGTACTGGTAGCTGAACTTGTTCGAGTACAGACGGGTGTTCGCGGCGAGATCGCGCGGCTGCAGCTTCCCTTCACGACGAAACTTCTCCCACTCGTCGTTGCGGAAGGTCGCGTTGTTTTTGAGTCGGTCCTTGTAGGCCGCCGTCTGCTGCGCATTCGCGAGCGCGCCGCCTTTACGCGCGGCTTCAGCGATCATGTCGACCGCTTTAGTGAGTTCCTGCGCGTTGAACGCCTGCGGGCTGAAGCGGTTCTCGGCGCCGCCGCCGTACTCGTGCACGACCACGCTGCCGTCCGCGGAGACGGAAAGATAAGCTTCGTACTCGTTGCCCCAGCCCCAACCGAAGATGCCCTTGTACGGCGTCTTCGAGTTGTAAACGCGCTCGATCTTCGGCTCAAAGCCACCCGGATAAACGACGTCGGTGTAACCGATGAAGAAGTTTCCGTTCTTGAGACTCACGTTGGCGTGCGCGCTTACCGCCAGCGCCGCACCGATAAAGCCGAACAAAGCCCAAGACGAAACCATTTTCGAGAACGAACGCATCCTGAATCTCCTCACACTGGAACGGTCAAACGTTGATTTTGACCAACTTCATGATGACAAAGAAGGCGATCACTTCCAAGGCGAATACCACCATGACGATCACCCAGCCGATCGCCGTCGTGAATAACGGACGCATGAAGTCCGGATCAGACGTGTAAAAAATAAGCCCCATTACCGGAGGCATCGCGAGAACGACCATCCCCTGGTAGAATCCTGACGCTGTTAGGACCTGAATCTTCTTCTCGACCTTGATCCGCTCGCGAATCGTGACCGAGATCGTATCGAACGTCTCCGCCAAGTTTCCGCCGGTCTCTTTCAAGATGTTGATCGCCGTCACGAACATCTCGACGTCGTCCGCCTTGATGCGCTTAGCAAGGTTGTTCAGCGCCTCCTCGAGCGGGATACCGAGTTTGTTCTCGCTCAGGACGAGGTTGAACTCCTGGCGCAAGGGATTAGGCATCTCTTGAACCACGAGACCAACGGCTTGGACGACCGAAAGACCGGACTTCATGCCGTTGGACATCAGATTGAGCCCATCGACCATCTGGAGCACGAACTTATCGACTCGGCGCTGGTACATCCAATCGACGAGGGGACGCGGCAGCTTCCAACCGATCACCGTCACGATCGCGCCAAAGAGGATCGCGGGGAAAAGCTGAGGCAAGAACAGGACGAAAGTCAGGGAACCCAGCCCCAGACTCATCACGAACAGAACGAGCAAGACGCGGTTAGGGTCGACTTCGATGAACATCTGCGCGAGTCGGTCCACGATATAGTCCCGCGTGCCGATGCTCTGCGAGCGCAGCCAGTCGGTGAGCTTGCGGTTATAGGAGTAAACGCCGATGAAAACAGCGAGCGTGCCAATCGCAACACCGATGACTTTTTCCGTCATGCGAACCCCCCTTTCCCCAGCTCA
>JBEIOW010000546.1:0-1941 GCA_040377385.1 Bacteriovoracaceae bacterium
CTGGCACAACAACCACCACACCTACATGTCGGCCTCCCGGCAGGGCTTCTTCTGGTGGGAAATCGATGTGAGTTACTACGCTCTCAAAGTGCTCTCTTGGGTCGGCATCGCGCGCGAACTTCGCGAACCGCCACTTGCGCTACTGGAGTCCAAGCGCCTCGATCGAGGCGCGCAGGACCGCATGCCTACGGTTTCACTTTACCGGAATCGAGCTCAATCTCGGGACGAAGCCACGCTGGCGCCCGTTCACAACCCTTTGCTCGGTTGAAACTGGCCCCCTTGCGTGTGGCTTAAACGGGGATCGTCTGCCCTTCGCGCGCAAACGCCCATTGCACTTCGTGCAAGGCCTCTCCGCCCTCGCGCGACTGGCGAAGCGCGCTCTCGTAGTAACGGCGCGTCTGCGCCTCCACTGTAGCGATCCGCTCGTCGGCAGACGCTGGGTCGTGATGCATGAAAAGCACGCGCTCAATCCCTTCGCGCATGGCGAGGTCCAAGCCCAAGCCCGCGGCCGCGTGTCCCCAGTTCACCTTCTCGATCGTTTCGAGCAGGGTGTACTGGGCATCAAAAACCATGAGGTTCACGCCCTGGTACAGCGGGAGGTCCGCCCCGAGATCTTCACGCGTGATTCTACGACACTCCGTGTCAACGCAATGAGCGTAAGTGCGGCCGCCGCCCTCGATCCGATATCCCCAACAAGGATCCGGATGATCGAGCTGGTAAGGGACCAACTTCAGGTCCCCTAACTGGAACGACTTCCGGGGTTCGAGTCGATGGAAATGGAATTTCGCCGCCAGCTGCCCGAACGGAACCGGGAAGTAGGGCTTGGAGAAGACCTTTGCAAAGATCTCGGGCAAGTCCGGCTGAACCGCGTGAACATGAATCTGGTTTCCCGGCACGAAGATCGGCGCAAAGAACGGCAGTCCGATGAGGTGATCCCAATGAAAGTGGGTCATCAGGAGGTGAATCTCGGCTTTGCCTTGGCCGGCCGGTCCCGAGAGCAGCTCCTCACCTAAGGCCCGAATCCCGCTTCCCCCATCGATAATGACCGACGTCGCCCCCTGACGGACCTCTACGCACGGCGTATTGCCGCCGTAACCCCCGAGACGATGATGGCCGAGGCTTTGAATGAACTCCGGAACCGCTTCCCTTGACGGCAAACGGGCATCGTAAATCGCCAGCGCGATCTCCAAAAAGCGCTGATCCAGGAGTGCGGGAGGATGAGGGGATGGGAGAGATCCCCTCACCCCCCACAGACGAATCTCCATGAAATTAGGAAGCGCTCTTCTTCCCTTTATTCATCTTCTTGGCTTTGCAGGGGCAAGGGGCCTCTTCTGAGGCGACCTGAGTGCCTTCCTTCGTACCTTCAGCGCTCGCCGCCTTTTGGCCGTGGCACTTCTCGCACGTCTTGCCTTCGCTACAGGCAGTGCAAGCGGCGCCTTCTTCACCGCAGGCGAAGACGGACTGCGTCATCACAAGCGCACCGGCCGAACTCAAAACCAGGAGGGAAAACAACAAAGTAATGCGGCGCATAATCATTCCTTTCGATCGAGAAAGCGACACTGCGTTCTGACTGATGCCTCAGATTCTAACTCGACCCCGTTCCGTTTTTGGAGAGGAAACCTTGAACCCGACCGTTTTGCCTCCCGAAGGGACATCTTGGTCGGATCCAACCGCCTTCGTCCCTCGCGGATCTTTGCGTGACGTTCGCTCGCGAGAACACCGAGCGTGATTCGCCGAAAACTTCCGAGTTCCGTCAAAGTTTTTAAATTTCGTGTAATTTCGTCTTGGCAATTTCTTCATGCCCACGGTACACGGTTTCTCGTCATGAAACGTGGTCGTCCAAAAGGTCGCTCTCGCGATCAACGCTCCTTCGGTCCTCTCGGTGATCTTATTCGTAAGCATCGCCTGGAAAAAGAACTCGGTCTCGCCGACGTGGCGAAG
>JBEIOW010000263.1:0-4084 GCA_040377385.1 Bacteriovoracaceae bacterium
CGGTGGAAGCGATCGATCTGGTGATCGGCGCCCCAAAGGCGCTAACGCCGGCATTAAAGACCGCGATCGACGATGCTTTCCGCGCCGCCATCCGCAAGGTCAACGCCAAGACTAAAAAATTCGATTACCAACCGGCAGGCGCTTGAGCGCTCGCGAGCGAAGATGGCGGAATCAGATCCACTGGTGCGCGAGAATCGCGACCGCGACCCAGAGACCAATCGTATAGATAAAGGCGAAACCCCGTTTTCCCACGTCCTGGGCATAGCGAGGGCGTCGCTCTGAGTCAATATTTTACACACAATAACAATAGTATATAATATTGGTCAACTTCCCCGCTCTTTCCGCCGATAGGAAAGAGATGAGATCAAGCCCGCCCTATTCGATCATCAAAACTGCGTTCACCGCAGGAATGCTAGCGATGATCCCGCTGGCCTCCCATGGCGCGCAGGATGACCGCTGGCTACTTCCCGCATTCCGTTGCGAACCTCCACCCAGTGGCACCGCGCCGATCCCACCCGGTCCCACCATGAGTCTGATGTCACTCCTTGAAAGAAAGTCTGAGCCGAAGAAAAAGCCCGTTTCCGAGAACGAACTCCTCATCAAAGCGGCCTTTGATAACACCGACTGGCTCCTCGGCGACCGCGGCAAACGCATCAAGAAGCGGAAACCCGGCTCCCTTGATCTCTGCTACCGTTACGTCAAGACTGCCCTCCTTAAGGCGGGCATCGCGAGCCACTACCTCTCCGGTGTGTCCGCCAAAAATGCCGGCCCCAGCTTGAAGCATCTCGGCTATGTCAACACCCTCAAAAAGAGCAAGAAGCCGATCGACCCGCGCTCCGCCCCGCGCGGCGCGATCCTCGTTTACTCCGGCGGTCAACACGGCCATATCGAGATCAAAACCGGAAAAAAAGGCGCCGGCGGCTTCGTCAGCGACTATTCTTCCGATGTACCGATCACCGAAATTCCTGAGCTCGGCGGCCCGCAAAAGAATCTCATCGGCATCTACGTTCGTCGCTGAAGAAGACGACGTCCGTTTACAACTCGCACTCGCTCCGGATAAGTTGCCGTATGGATCTGGTGCTCTACGACGGCGTCTGCGGCTTCTGCAACTCCACGGTGAGGTTCATCATCGACCGTGATCCTGAGCGGCGCTTTAGATTCCTTGCACTCCAGTCCGACGGCGCGCGCGCGCGGCTCGCTCCCTTTCCCGACGTCCCCCGAAATCTCGATACCCTCGTCGTGCTCGCGGAGGGCCGTGCCTTCATCCGTTCGGATGCGGTGATTTATATTCTGCGCCGCCTGAAGTCGCCGTGGCCGGCGGTGGCGGCCACACTTGCCTGCGTTCCACGCCCCTTACGGGATCTCGGCTACCGCGGATTCGCTAAAGCCCGCTACCGGCTCTTCGGTAAGTTCGAGTCCTGCCCGCTTCCGCGCGCTGAAGAACGCGCCCTGTTCCTCGACTGATCCGATTCACCCACTACGGTAGGCACTCGAAAGAAAATAATCCTTCATCGCCTGACTCACGGGCAGGACCTGGAGTGAGCCTACAAAATCCCCTAACTCTTCTCGTTCCATCCGCTGGCTCGCCTCCGCAAGCGGGAGATCGCGAAAACGATCTTGCAGGATTCGCAGCTGATGCTGCGCCCGTGAATCTAGGAAAAAAGCCCATTCCGAGGCCACGCTCGCGCTATGAAAGTGCGAAGGAAAGCTCCCAACCCCATCCAGCCCCAGACGCTCGCAGAGCGCGACAAGCGCATGCTGAACTTCCACCGCAACGCCGAGGCCGGGATGCCGCTGCCCCGGCAGCGGCGGTTTGTGAGAACTGAAGCTTGCGTCCGGATTCTGCAGCAAGAGCCATTCAACCTGCAGAAAAACCCACTGCTCGACGGAAGCTCGCCGGACGACCAGCTCAAGCAAGGTGCGTTCAGTCGGATTTTTTCTTCCGCTCACTCCTTCCAAGCGAGAAATCAGGCGGGGGAAAAGCGGCCGACCAAAAACCCGAACGCGCTCGTGCTCTGGATCTCGCGTCTCGACTTCCACGCGCAATGAGTCGTAACCTTGCCTCCGGATCCGCGGCAACACACCGAACTGCTCAAGCCAAAGCTCGACCCCGGACCGAGTGAGATGCCCTAAGAAGAGTCGGCGCGCACGATCGCCATCCAAAAACTCATCGAGCGAACCCGCCGACCAACCGGGCGAGCCCGGTTCTCCAGTCGGATCCTCCGACGCATCAAGAGGAGATTCGGCCACGCGTTTTCCGGGGCGCAGAGACCCGACTCGCTCAATCATCCTTCGGATTCGGCGGCGCACCGCCCAGCCCGGCTCTGCCCGCTCCGCAAACCCGTGAAAAATCCAACGAGCCATGCGAAGGACCGCTTCGCGCGCGCCATCGGTGTACCCACCCGCAAGCGTGACGACCAGTCCTGCGCCCAATCTCCGTGCCTCTTCAATCACGAATTGATCGCGTTCAAGGAGTCCGTCGAGGCTAAGACTTAAATCACCCAGCGGATCTCCGGCTAATCCGTCTGTTCCGGCGAGGTAGAAAATCAAATCCGGCCGAAAACGTTCAAGTGCTCGAGGCAATTCTTCGCGCAATGCCGCCAAGTATTCCGAATCTTGCGAACCCGTGGGCCAAACACGCACGCGAGAACGATCCGGATGGAGTTTCGCGGCTTCCGGCCCGAGCGTATGCCCCGGATAAGAAAAGAGGAAGACTTCCGGATCGTTCGCGAAGAAGCGGAAATTGCCGTTACCCTCGTGAAAGTCCAGATCCACGATCGCGAAGCGCAGTCGCGTTCCATTCGCGATCACCTCTTGGCGGAGGCGCGCGATCGCCGCCGCGACGTCGTTGAGAACACAAAGCGCGCCGCCTTGATCGGGAAAGGCGTGATGAAACCCTCCTCCGAGATTCACCGCGATCGGCGACTCCTTCCGCATGACGGAGAGGGCCGCCTCGATCGTCCCCCCCACCTGCGCGCGCTGCGAATGAAAGACCTCTTCAGAAGGGAGCGCGTCGTCGGGCCCTAGACCGTAAATTCTTTGAAGCGTCGTACCGGAGGTCACGCTCTCGAGGTAGCCCTGCGTGTGAACCGCTCGCAAATCCTCCCAAGAAGCGACCTGCGGAAACCGCAGCTCCTTGGCGCGAACCAAGCCTTCCTCCAGCAAGGACTCCGCAACTCTCAGGCCTCGATCCATCCGAAGCTCCGTCGCCTTGGGATGCCACGCGAGTGAGCCAGGAAGGTAGTCCGTCCGGTAGAAAAACTGGGCTTTGGGGCGGCGTCGGAAGAGCCTTCTCATGCTTTCGGAGCTTAACACGCGGGCCTAAGCACGCTATCTTTCCCCCATGACCGCTCTCTCCCGTGGCAAAAAAAACGTCGCTACCCTCCCCTGTGGCCGCCCTCTCCCTCAGACATCCTATGCTGCCGTTGCAGCGCAGAATGCGACGGACGCCTGGAAGGAAAAGCTTCAAAGTCATCTCGCCAAAGCCGGCCTCAAGCAGAGCGAACAACGGACAAAAATCGTCGATCTCATCATCAGCCAACAACGCCATTTCACGACGCAGGACATGGTCCGGCGCGTACAAACTAAATTTCCGGGCATCGGAGCGGCGACCGTATACCGCAACATCAGTCTTCTCCTCGAAGCGAAGATCTTGAAGGAAACCCTCATCGGCGACGGACGCGAAAGTGTTTATGAGCTCTACGATGGCGAGCACCATGATCACATCGTCTGCCTCGACTGCGGCCAGATTTTCGAATTCCACGAAGAAGCAATCGAGGAGCTCCAAGAGAAGGTTACCGAGAAAATGGGCTTTCAAGCCTCGCGCCACCGGCACGTGATTTACGGCCACTGCGATTACCGCAAAACTGAGCGCGGCTCGAAACGCTGAGCCTATGAGCGTCGAAGCGCTGATCGCTCACCGCGATACGGTCCTTGCGGGAAATCTGAAGGTCCGGCGCGTTCTCCCCTTTCGCGCCAAGCGGAACGTCGGCCCGTTCGTCTTTCTCGACGAGATGGGGCCGGGCGCATACGCGAAAGATGGCCGCCACGATGTTCCCCCTCACCCGCATATCGGGCTTTCGAC
>JBEIOW010000326.1:0-3449 GCA_040377385.1 Bacteriovoracaceae bacterium
GGATCTGAACGCCAACGGAAAACTGGATGATAAGTTTCCGATCCTTCTCCTCATGGGCACGACGGCTTCTGAAGATGTCATCTTCGCCGATTTCACCGGAACGGGTGACTTCACGAAAGCCAAGAAGCTCAGAGACTTCAACACGACACGCGATACAACCGACGTTTTCTCCGAGAAAATTGGCTTCGATCTCCGTGAAGACAAACTCCCCGCAGTTTCGGGCGATGCCACGATCGACGTCCGCAGCGCTTCTTTTGTCGGCTTTGATCCGGGCAACCACGGCACGCACGTCGCCGGAATCGCGGGTGGAATCAAAACCCTCGCCAACTCGCCCGACGATACCCTCGCTCGCGGCGTAGCGCCCAACGCGCAGCTCCTGATGAACCGAGTCTGCTCCAACAATAACGGCTGCAATGCGACCGCGGCACTGATCGATCTCGCCAACAAAGGCGGCGCAGAAGTGATCAATATGTCGCTTGGCGGCTTGAATCCGTTCAATGACGGCTACGGCGTGCAAGAAACTGTCATCAATCGACTCAGCTCAACGAAGAATACGCTCTTCATCATCTCCGCCGGCAATTCCGGACCGGGTCGACAAACCGTCGGCAGCCCGTCAGTCGCTCGTCTCTCTTTGAGTGTCGGAGCCTCGGCATCCAAAGGTCTGATCGAACGGCAATATCAATGGCCAGGCAACGGCGGCAACTCGGCTCCCGGAAGCACCGACGACTTCATGCTGTTCTTCAGCTCGCGGGGACCAACGGCCGCGGGAGGCTTCAAGCCCAACCTCTCCGCTCCAGGCACCGAGCTGAGCGCGGTGCAACTCAACACGGCGCCGGGAAATCGCGCAGGACTCGACGTCTATTGGGGCACGTCCATGGCTGCCCCAACGGCGACCGGCGCTTACGCTCTTCTTCTCGACGCGGTGAAAAAGTACAACGCCCGTCACCCGGAAAGTGCGCTCTCAACGGACGCGATGTCTCTTCGCTCGGTCTTGATCGATACGGCACGTCCGTTCGATGTCGCGACGTATGATCCGCTCACCGGAAAGAAAACGCGTGGTCAGTACTCTTGGATCGATCAAGGAACCGGTCTCGTTAACTTGCCGGCAGCATGGAAGAAATTGTTCGTTCTCCGCGATGCTACCCTGCCAAGCGGCGTGTTGGACGAGCAAGGAAAGAATGTCGAACTCGACTACTCGGTTCTTTCTTCGGTGAAGAACCCAAATGGCGTTGATTACAATGGCTCCCGCGCGTGGACGGACGATGCTGGCAAGAAGCAACCTGCTTTCGCCACGGGTCTTTATTTGGATTTTTACGCCAACGAAACGCTTCGCACGGTTCATATCGCTCGACGCCTTCCGGAGCGTCTCACGACCTCCGGTCAGCTCGGAGCGCTCGCGCGGCAACTGGCGACGACGGGCGAGGAGTTCGTCCTTCGCACGACCTATTATGGAGCGGCACTGGATTGGCTCAAGGCCGGCACCCTGGACCAGCTGGACTGCTCTCTTTCTCGAACGGCCAATCTCCGGCTACTGGGCCGCGGAGCGGAAATCGCGATTAAAGAAGACGGGACCGGCGAGTTGATCGGCCTAGGCGCATCAGCGCTCAACATCTGCATCGATCGCGATACGATTCGCACCAAGCTTCCACCTGGCGACCACGGTGCCTTGATTTCGGCTTACCGCAAGGTCGGTGATCGCGTCGCGCTCATCCCGTCTTTCATCGTGCCCGTCCATATCACCGTGCCCCATCGGACACTTCAAGGCGCGACCGCTTACCTACTCGACTCTGAGGTGGGTAGCTTCGCGGTTCAACGCAACTACGTCACGATTCCTAAGGGCACCACGCTCGCTCGCGTCACACTCACGGTGCCGGAGTACAAGCCGTCGGAAGGCTGCATGGGCGTCGAGCTGATGGCGCTAGAGGGTGGAAACACGATTCGGCCATCCGAGACTCGTGCTCAACTCCGTGTCGCCAACTGTCTGGATAACGGAACTCCGATCTCCGACGCCACCAAGCGATCGCTCACCCTGACGCGTACCGAGGTCGTACCGGGCATTTGGGAACTGCACGTCTTTGGGCGCTACAAGTTCTCACGCTCCAAATACACACTCCGCGTCGACTACGTGGTCGCGGATATGAGTCAGACGGAAATCGTCGGCGGCATCGAAGCGTTGAACGGAACGATTTCATACCAAGTCAAAGATGCTTCGGTCACTGTGGCTCCTGATTCGTCCAAGAGCACCTATGCTCTGAATGGTCTCGAAAACACCGTTACTGCTCAGGTTGGACACGACAAGCACGTAGCCGTCGAAGGCGCTCTCGGCAAGCTCCGCAGCTACCCCTCTGACGTGAAGCGCGTGACACTCACGACATTCGGTTCGCCCGGGAACGATCTCGATATCCAGATCTTGGAATGCGCGACCGCGGATGTTGACCCACTTCAGGGCGGGGCCTGCGAAGTCGTCGCTGACTCGGCCGGTCCGGACGACGCGGAGTCCGCTACGTTCGCTCCGAAACCCGGAAAATTCTACGCGCTCGACGTGCATGGCTACGCCATCAAGGACGACGGAAAATTCAGTTCCGGCGAACGTCTGGAGATGTCGACCGAGCTGGGCGTGGTTGAGATCGATGGATCGGGTACGGAATTCGTAATCCACTACTCTTTCCCGAATGTGGCAACGAGTGTCCTCCTCCAGCACCCCTTCTTCTTGGGTGGTCAATTTGACGTTCGGGGAGAACTCTCTCTGCGCTCGGCGGATGACGTCGTGCTCGGAGCCGTACCGGTGAGGATCCAAGCCCCCCGTCCGGCCGCCGCTCTTTAACTCGCTCTATAGATAGAGACTGAAGGAAAGGCCCCTTGGAACCCAGGTTCCAGGGGGCCTTTTCATTTGCCTAACTTCCGAGAAAACCAGTCTAGACTCCACGCGGTCCAGGTATCTGATATTATTATGTTTTTATAAGCCTCATCCGCAATTCTTCAATCAACCTCATTTGAGAATGACCTTCGCGAACAGCAAATCCCTCAAGAATTCAATGAGATCTGTCGAACCGAATGAAGACGACTTACGTGCCTTTAACGCGTGATGAAGGAGAGCTCTCCATGAGCCAGAACCGCCTGCGTATCCTCCGGGAAAGAAAACAAGACGGCCAGCATCTCGATAACGACTTGCGCGGCCTAGGCGGCGAAGCCGTCTTCAAACATTTCCACCCTACGGTAGTTTTGAGTCGAAAGGGCCAGGTCCCAGACAGCCTCAAGCAAATCTTCGTTGATCAAGGGATCCGCTCTCAAGCATCCAACCACCCCGGCGTCACTCACTTTGTCGTCAGCACCGCTCAGGCCGGCTCTCACAAGCTGGATGCGGTGAAGCTGTATAGCTGCGCCCTTGCGTTTAGCACTCACCCCGGCAGTGAGAACGGAAAATTCGCGCTGTAGATGATCGACCGCCC
>JBEIOW010000561.1:0-1838 GCA_040377385.1 Bacteriovoracaceae bacterium
AACCCAACTATCCACTCTACCTTCTCCCCGACGGCCACCCCACTGCGACCGCCTACCAAAAACCTGTGACGCTCGATTTCGACGGCAAGAAATCCGACGATACGCTCGTTGCGATTCGGATCGGTGAAGATGAAGTTCAGGAACTCTTCCTCGAACCCGAGCTCATTGCGACGCTGTCGCGCACGGCTTCGACCAGCGACGCTCCAACCACCCATCAAATTCGTGAATACCTGAAGTTCGAACAGATTCCCGCGCGCGTATGGCAAGCCATTATCGCCGTCGAAGACCAGCACTTTCTTGAGCACAAAGGATTCGATCCCCGCGGCTTAGTCCGTGCGATGTGGGTCAATCTCAAAACCCTTTCGCTCGCCCAGGGCGGCAGCACACTCACCATGCAGCTCGTGAAGAACCTCATGGCGAGACGGGACAAGAACCTCTTCTTGAAGTTCAATGAATTCTTCCTCGCGGTACTTCTGGAACTGAAATACGGCAAAGAGCAGATTCTCGAACGGTATCTGAACGAGGTCTACCTTGGCCAAGTCGGCAACCTTTCGGTCCATGGAGTTGCGGAAGGCGCGAAGCACTTTTTCGGGCGACCCATCTCGGAGTTGAATCTCGCCGAGACCGCGCTCATGGCGGGGCTCATCCGCGGCCCAGGCTACTATTCCCCGTACCGTCATCTAGATCGCGCGCGCGAGCGGATGGAATTTGTTCTCCGCCGCATGCAGGACTCCGGCGCGCTCGTCGAAGAAGAGCTGAAAAGCTCGCTCCAGCTCCCGATCCGCCTAGCTCCCCCCGTGCTCGTCGCGACCAAGGCGCCCTACTTTTCGGATTTCGTGAAAGCCGAATTGCTTCGCCACCTCGCCGATAAAATGACGGAAGAGGAAGTCATCGCGCGTGGCTTTCGCGTCTTCACGACACTTGACTACCCGCTGACCGCGATCGCGCAGAAAGCGGTTTCGGATGGCGTCGCCAAGATCGAGAAAGACCTAAAAATCCAGGCGCCGGTTCGACTCGAGGGCGCGCTGGCCGCCGTCGAACCGCAAACCGGTTACATTCGCGCGCTCGTCGGCGGACGCAGTTACTCGGAATCGACGTTTAACCGGATATTGAACATGAAGCGGCAGGTGGGTTCGACGTTCAAGCCGTTTGTTTACCTGGCCGCACTTCGTAAGGGCTGGGACGAAGAAGGAATTCCCTACGCGCCAGCCCGACCGATGGACGACTCGCCCTGGACTCTGAGCTACGACAAAGGTCGCCAGACATGGACTCCTCGAAACTACGAAGCCAAGTTTGAAGGCTGGATGCCGATGAGAAAGGCGCTCGCCACTTCGGTGAATACCATCGCCGCGCGTCTTGGCGTCGAGGTCGGAACCCCCGCAATCATTGAGACCGCGCGCGCCTTAGGCGTGGAGTCCGAGCTCCCCGCGGTGCCCTCGCTCGCTCTCGGAGTCGCGGAAATGTCACCGCTCGAACTCGTGCGCGCCTACGCCACGATCGCCAATCACGGAGAGTTCGACGAGTTGACTGTCATCCGCGCCATCACCGAGGATGACGGCCGCCAGTTTGCGCGCTTCCTCGTCGAGCCCGAGCAGCGCTACGCGCCCCAGGCCGTCGACCTCTTGATCGATCTTTTGCAGTCCGTCTTCACCGAAGGCACCGCCCGCTCAGCGGCCGCACTCGGGTTTGATCGCCCCGCCGCTGGAAAAACTGGAACCACGAGCCAGTACCGTGACGCTTGGTTCGCGGGTTTCACTCCGCAGCTGGCGGCCGTCGTTTGGATCGGAGCGGACCAAGATGGAAATCGCGGCAAGGAAAGCCTGAAGCTCACTGGATCC
>JBEIOW010000420.1:0-2734 GCA_040377385.1 Bacteriovoracaceae bacterium
TTCTGGGAGATGATTGAGCGGCACCGAGTTTCGATTCTCTACACCGCTCCCACCGCTATACGGGCCTTCATGCGCCTCGGCGATGAATGGCCCGGCAAACGCGATCTTTCCTCTTTGCGCCTGCTCGGATCGGTCGGTGAGCCGATCAATCCTGAAGCCTGGATGTGGTACGCGGAAAAAATCGGGGGTGGACGCTGTCCGATCGTCGACACTTATTGGCAGACCGAAACGGGTTCGATCGTGGTCGCACCGCTTCCCGGAGTGACCGCGACTAAGCCTGGCTCCGCTACCCATCCGCTCCCGGGCTATGACGTGGCAGTGGTCGATAAGAAGGGCGAGCCCGTTCCAAAGGGTCAGGGCGGCTATCTGGTCATCCGCAAGCCTTGGCCTTCGATGGCGCGCACGATTCACGGGGACCCGGAGCGTTTCCAAAAGACCTACTTCTCGGAGTTTTCCGGCGGAGTCTACTTTAGCGGGGATGGCGCGCGCTTCGACGCCGATGGATACCTCTGGTGTCTGGGCCGCGTAGACGACGTGTTGAACGTGAGTGGTCACCGGTTGGGTACGATGGAAATCGAGAGCGCGTTGGTCTCCCATCTTCAAGTGGCTGAGGCCGCAGTGGTGGGGCGGCCAGATGAGCTGAAGGGCCAAGGCATTGTCGCGTTTGTGACGCTCAAAGCGGTGGATTCGAAGAGCATTGGTACCGACGCCGCTAAACTCGCCACGCTCACCGATGAGCTTCGTAAGCACGTAGTGCGCGCGATCGGCGCGCTTGCGCGACCGGACGAGATTCGTTTCACCGATGGTTTACCGAAGACCCGCAGCGGTAAGATCATGAGGCGCTTGCTTCGGGAACTCGCCGCCGGGGGCTCCGTCAAAGGGGATACGACGACCTTGGAAGATCTCAGTGTGATTGCTGCCCTCCAAAAGCAGGACGAAGATTGAAGGTCTCTCCTATTCTCCTCATCCTGCTTTTTTGCCCGCTGCAGGAAATTTTAGCCGAGAGCGCCTTTCCGCCAGTGTTTCGTGGGCGCGAAGTGGAGTGGTCTCCTTCGCCTAAACCGGCTCCTGTCCCGCGCGCCGCAGTGTCGCCGCGTGCTCCGAGTAAACCGAGAGTGAAAAAGAAGTACCCTGCGACCAAGAGCGTGCAGACGCTCCAGTGCGAGACCGGCGTGGCCGCCTCGTGTCTCGGCTTAGGCAAGCGGCTGGAAGACGAGGGCGCCCTAGTGGAAGCGAAGAGCCGTTTTCAGCGAGGGTGTGCGCTGGGTAGCGCGCTAGCCTGTGATCTTTACGGTGATCGCGAACGCACTGGAGGCTCGTCGCTTGAGGCGGCACTCGCTTACCGGAAGGCCTGTGACGGTGGCGTTCGTCTCGCTTGCTCGAAACTGAAACCTCTCGAGAATCTCCTCCCACCGTCTTCGACGAACACGGGACCCAGTCCTTTGCCGGATACGTTCCGGGGTTCGCAGCTCAGCTACGACTCCCTTTGTTCGAGTGAGCCCACGGTCTGTGCGCAGGAAGGCGCCACGCTGTTGGACGGGGTGGGCAAAGAGCGGGGCTTGGTGCTTCTACGCGGCTCGTGTGATCGAGGGGTCGCGATGGCGTGCGTGAGGCTGGGAGTCTTCTACGAAGAAGGATCAGACTTTCCACGCGCGCTTCGTGAGTACCGCAGGGGCTGCGAGAAGGGCTTTGATGCCGCCTGCGCGAAAAGCCGAGAGCTCAGGTCTCGCGGAATTCCTGAAGCGCCCTGAATCAGGCAGAATCGGTTGCTTCGGTATCGCGTTGGACGGCCTTAAGGATGTCCTCACGCGCCACGACCCAGACCCGATCCGCGTTCTGGAAAGTCGCCTTGGGTTCGGGGGCGGGCTTTCGGATGCCCGCTCTTTCGAAGCCCACCACCAGCGCCCCGAAACGCTCGCGCAGGCGCAGCTCATAAAGGGTTTTTCCGTTCCACTGGCTGGTTTGCGGGAGTTCGAACGAAACTAAGCGATACGGGGATTCAGATCCCGTTCCATCTTCACCGGGCGGATCCGAGAAATAGGCTTCCAGCGGTCTATTTTTTGCGTCGGCACCGATCATGGTCACTCGGTCACCCGGAAGGAGTCGGTCTTGGGGTGATGGGGCAACGAATGTCCTTTTTCCGCGCTCGATCGCGACGACGCTGAGACCAATCGTTTTGCGTGGATTGAATTCCTCAATCGATTTTCCGGCCACGGCCGCTTCGGGCGAGACGAGAGCTTCTACCAGTTCCATCTCCCACAGGGAAAGTTCGCTCGGTAGCGCGGAGGAGCGCGGAGCGGCAGCTTCGGCGGAGCTTTCCGCGGGTTGAGAAAAGGTGTCTCGCACGCGGTCCTCGAGCCATTGCGTGACCTTGGCAATACGTTTGGAAAAGATCAGGGAAGCGAGTGCCGCGAGAATCAAGGTAAGGATCGCCGCTTCCAGTCGCTGAAGGAAATTCGCGGCTACGGTTCCAAACCAAAGAATTCCTGCCAGTCGGCTGATCAAAAGCGCGATCGTTGCACTGTCCTGAAGCGAGAAGCCAGTTGAGCCGGATGGGACTCGCTTCAATGCATTCCACATCCCCCCCAGGAACGGCAGCGAGAGCACGGTGGCAATCGAAAGGCCAATCATCGGTGACAGGATCCAGTGTGCACCGGCAACTTCGGCGATCATCGGCTTGAGCTTTACCAGCGCTTGAAAGATCGCGGTCATGAGCAAGCCGTTGAGCAGCCAA
>JBEIOW010000100.1:0-6984 GCA_040377385.1 Bacteriovoracaceae bacterium
GGACCCAAGCATTGCCCCGCTCGGTAGGTGTACCAAACGCCGGCCTGTTTTCCGGAGCCGGCTAGCTTACCCGGCGAAGACGGCTTGGATGAAGGAGCAGCGGACATCCTTCAATTCTGAACTGCATTGGGCGAGTGTTCAAGGCCTGTTCAAGACCGGCTCAAGGCGAGGCGGACGCGCTTGGGCTTGGCGGCGTGGCAGGCGACCAGTCCCGGTGCCGCTCGGTCCCGCGAGCCGTGCCAAAATACTTCGAAGCGGGCCGCAGGCCGCGAGGATGTCGCGCCCCCGTGAGATTCTTACCGTCGCCGTCACCTTGCGCTCGCCGAGATAGCGATGGAACTTCCGCACCGTCTCGTCGCTCGGGCGCTCGTAAGGAGAGCCGGGATGCGCGTTGAACGGGATCAAGTTGATCTTGGAGGGAATTCCGCGCGTCAACTGAATCAGGCGGGCGGCGTCTTCCAGCGAATCGTTGAAGTCCTTGAGCATCACGTACTCAAAGGTAATCCGGCGATGCGGCCCCAGCGGATAGCGCCGACAAGCATCCAAGAGCGCCTTGATGTTCCACTTCTTATTGACCGGCATGATCTGCGAACGCTGCTCATCGGTCGTCGAATTGAGCGAGATCGCGAGGGAGACGTCCACGCGCTTGCCGAGCTCATCAATCGCGGGAACGAGACCAGAAGTGGAGACCGTGACTTTGCGTTTGGAGAAGCCTAGGCCATCCTGATCCAGGAGAATCTGACAAGCCTTCGCCACTGAATCCAAATTGTGGAGCGGCTCACCCATGCCCATGAAGACGATGTTCGTGATCGGTGCGCGCCGACGAAGCTCATGCACCTGCGCGACGATCTCGTGCGTGCCGAGGCTGCGATCCAGCCCCTGAATTCCCGTCAGACAAAACTTGCACGCCATCGCGCAACCCACCTGACTCGAAATGCAGGCGGTCAAGCGCTTGAACTGTTCAAGATCCACGGCCGCATCGTCTGGCTTCTCTTTTACGAGACGACCGGAATATTCAGAGCCATGACGCCGCCCGGACTTTTTGGCGCCATCGTAGGCTTCGTCTTCATCCTTCTCTTGGAGAGCGGCCGGAATGATCACGCTCTCGATGGTCTTTTGATCGACGAGCGTCCAAAGAAACTTATGCGTACCGTCGAGGGCCTGTTGGTTCACTCGTTCGCCAAGACGATAGACTTGGACGTTTTCCTTGAGCCAAGCGCGAACGTCCTTCGACAGATCGCTCATCTGGTCCCAGTCATCGACGAAGCGCTGGTAGACCCAGTGGAAGATCTGCTGCGCGCGGTAGCGCGCCTTCTTTTCGGCCCGCTTCTCGGCTTGTTCTTCGGTTTCCCCGGTACGCACACGCTCGCGTCCGAGCGGCAGGAGCAGCTCAGCAAGCTCGGCTTTCGTGAGGGATTGGAAGAAAATCATGGGCTTTGGGACTTAGCGCGGCGCATCGTTCACGTCAAGGATCGCGTCCGCTAGGCGACACGAACTCCCGGAAGAATCCCCTCCCGCACGAGGCCCGCGAGGTTTCGCGCGATGCCAAAATAAGTCTACATTTCAATGGCTTACCACTCACAAGAGATGTCTTGACGTTAAGCGTCAGAAAGAATAAATCGCTTGCCGTAGGGTGGATCAGTCCTAGGGGTCGGGGGAATTTAACGATGAAGTCGCTCACTAAATCCATTTTAACCGGGTGCGCCCTGACGTTGGCGCTCTCCCTGGTTGGCTGCGGGATGGATGCCCGCTACGGAGGCTCCAAGCACCGGACACGCCTCAACGAACAGGAAACTCGCGAGGAACTCGCCCGGATCCAACAACACTTCACCCTCGATGAATCCCTCGATGCCGAAGAGGAAGGCGCGATCGCCTACGACTTCTGGAGGATGCGCTCGTTCCGTTTCACGACAAACCACCAATCCCTCACCATGCTCGGCGCGTACTACAACCTCTATGGCAAAACCGCGGAACCCGAGGGGATTGAGCACTATCTCCGGACACGACTTCACTACCTCGTTGGCTCCTCGGCCAAGCCTGGTGCAGATCCGCGCACAGTCGCGAGCAATCTCAGCGTCCCGCTCTGGATACAGTCCATCACTAGCGCCGAAGACCCTCTTAAGCCTTCCTCGGTCCGCCTGGGCGATCGCACGTTCGTTCCTAAAACTGCCCGTGATTATGGAGTTGTGCTCCTCGGTCGCTACTACTCCGAAAAAGATGACGGGATTTTCCGAATCAGCACTTTGCTGCATGAGGCACGTCACTCGGACTGCCCGAATGGCCTCAGCGTTGAGCAGATCAAAGCTCTAAAGGACACGGGCGAAGAAGATGAAATCGACGAGGCTCTAGAAAAAGCGATCTCCGGCTGTGGCTTCGGACACCCCATCTGCCCCGCTGGCCATGAGCTCGCCGGTCGGCGCGCCTGTGATACGGGAGATGGCTGGGGTTCCTACAGTGTAGAAATCCCCCTCTATTCCCATATCGCGAAGAGCTGCGAAGACTGCACGGAAGAGGAGATTCAGCAGGGCATCGCGGGCTTCGCCGAGGCCTCCGGGCGCGTTCTGAAGATCAACGAGCTCCTCAATGGCCAGCTTGGCCACCCCGAGCTCCAACATCGCGGTGTAACGGAGTGAATAGAAGACCTACGTGGCTGCTCCTCGTTCTCTTCCTCGGAGCTTTGGCCCTCTTTGCCTTAAGCCGTGTTGCCCGAGTAAAGAACGAATCGCCGTCTCAGCTAGATCCCGCTGTTGAATCAAACTCACCCACAAACACGAGTAACAGCCTAGGCAAGGACACGGCTCTCAACCCTCAGCCTGCCCAAACACCCGCCCCCCAGACCGTTGTCACCGCGGCTCCGCTTAAAGCAAAAATGCCACAGCGCGAGGACTACCTCGATCAGGTGGATGAGAATCCTCACGGGGTGCCCCAGGCCATCCGTGATTTCGCGCGTGAGCTCGCGCCACGTATGCGGCTCGCGTTAACCGACTCAGCTCAAGCCACCGCTCTTCTCCCCGAACTCGCCCGCTGCGGCCAAGAGGCGGAGTTACAGACCGTCCGGATTCAGTGCCTCGCCAACGCCAAGCGTATCGGCGACCGATGGCCCGACCTGAAGGCGCGCGCCGAAGCGGATCGCGAGAACGCGAAAGCGGAAGACCGCGAACGATTGCGCCTGTTGGGCCTTTGAAATCAGGGAAAAACTAGAGACGCAGGAAAGCGCGCGTCGCCACCAGCGTCATCACGCTCCAACGGAACGGGATGAGCTGCGAGCGATTCGCCCGTACCGACTCCGCGAGCAACCGCCAAGGGGTCGCCCCTTCCATCCACGCCAGCCAATCGGTCTCCGGGACGAAGAGGCCCTGAATCGGGACGAGATACTTCTCGGAGAGGTACTTCACCAAATCCTCATGGGACCCGCGGCGTTCCGCGCTCAAGAAGCTGAAATCAGGACGATGAAACGCGGAAAGCTCTCCCCGTTTTACGATCAGAACGAAGTCTTGGTTCTCGCCGTGTGGGCGTGACTCCTGAACTCGAACGAACAGACCGTAAGAAGACGGTAAGACCCGGTTCCAACCTCCGCGCAACGCCTCGACTAGGAAGTGCTCATCGACTACGAAGCGCTTGCCTTCCTTCTCACCGGTGAGCGGCAAGGTACGAAGCTCGGACCGCATCCGCTCCATCTGCTGGAAATAGTTCGGCGCCGAGAGGCTCTCTTCCCAAGCCAGATCGAAATGATCCTCGTCGTACACGTAGACGTCACGATTCTTCAGCTGTTGTCGGAAATCTTCAACCCGCGCCCCGATCCAGGACTGCAGATCTTCCGAATCCGAAAACGCCTCGACGATGACGCCGTCTTTGGCGAGGGCGTGGATCGGAGAAACTGGGAGACGAGATCGCTCGGCCAGTCCGCGCGGACGCCGCTGAAAGAGTCGCTGGAAACCGACCGAATCAAAACTCAGTTCCATGAGCTAGCCCCCGGCGGCAATCCATCGTCCCGAAAGCCAGGCAACTCACTTATCGCCGCCTGTCGAATTCCGGCCTGGAGGACGTCCGACGACAGAGCAGCGGCACGGCCCTCTTCGCTCGAAGCTCGCTGACCGGAAATCTCGAGCGGTAGAATCCCGAAGGCTGGGACTTCCAACCCGAAGCGACGCGCCCTGGGCGCCTGATCGGCTGCCTCTTCTTCGAACGATTTAATCGGCTCCGCCTCACGCATCGCATCCGGCGAAGAGTGGCGCAATGGCAGGTCCTTCACCGAGACGTCTTCCGAGAAAAAGAGTTCGCCCGAGACGGGCTGCGCGGTGCCGTTCAGAATAAAGAGTGCGGTACCCCCGCTTGCGCGCGGCCGCTCGAGCTCAATCAGGCTCAATCGCCCATCGCTCGCCCGAGCTAAATCAGGAAGACCCGCGACGGCGACCAGCGCGCGGACAAAACCTTTCCAGGCAGCGGCCGCCTCATCGGCATTGTCCAAAACGTCGTAGAGCACGATATTGCCCAAACCGAACGGCTGGATCCGGTAAGGCATTTCCATCTTGAGACTCAGCGCCTTACCGCCCGCAAGCTCGCGTTCCAGTGTCTCGACTGCCGCACCGGTGAATCGAGGCGAGTTCGCCATCGCGACCAGCTTCCCGGAGCGCGCAAGCTCCAGCAGATCAAAAAGCAGATCCTTGGTGATCGGGGTTTCGGGATCAACGATCACCAGCGAAAGCGCGCGATCGTGCTCGAGCTCCGACGCCTGCGCCACCCATTTGAGCGCAAAACCTTGCTGGGCCTGCAGCTCTTGCCACAACGCTCCCTCTCCCGACCAGAGATGAGACGACAGATACGCCACTCGCGACGGCATCCGCAACTCGCCTGATGCCAAAAGGCGCGCGATCAACTCCGCGCGGGCGCGGAAACCTGCAGAAAGCGAGAACCACTCGGACTCCTCAAGCACGACGCCGCCGCCTTGCGAACCCGTCAGGAAAAGACTCTTGAGGATCAGGAACTGCTTTTCGGAATCCGAGAGCGAGCGGAAGCCAGAAATCCCCGTCCAATGAATCCACGGCTGCACTGGCTCACCGTCGACCCACGATTGGCGAAACGCTGCCGCATCGGTGAGCGCCGATAATCCCGCGAAATCACCTCGGCCGCGCGAGAACCCTTGCATGAGTGAACGTCTGAAGAGCGATGGGTCCGCTTCGGGCGCATAGAGCTCCCAATGTGAAACCGGAAGCGCAAAGCACTTCCGACGGAAAAACTGCAAAGACCTGCGCCGAAAAACTTCTTCCGAGTGCTGCGCGAACCAGCGGCGATGAGCGTCTTCCATCGAACGAGTGCGCCAACGCTGATTGCCGCCCGAATAAGGATCATCGAATTCCTTCTGGGCGAGCCACTGCTCGAGTCGCTGCCGGTACTGCAGTGAAGCTTGTCCCGAGAAGTCACCGGCCGTTCCGAAGAACGCCTGCGAAGGTTCGTTGCGAGTGCTGCGGTAGTACTTCCAGAACGAGCCAGTCAGATGCAGGTTGAGGTTCCGCTCGAGCCACGGGTGATGCTTGGCCTGCTCCGCAAGCACACCGTCGAGCTTGGCCATGAAATTTTGGTAACGCTTTTGGAACATGCCGCCATGCAGGGACGGTAAAGTGTACGCAAGCGGCGGCATGGCGATTCGGCAAGGACGCTGGTCCGCGCATTGGGCCGAGAGTTCGGGGTTCGCGAGCAGGTCTCGCGGAATCCCACTTCCCGGAAAAGGAACCCCCACTTCCGGAGTGAGAACGAGCGATAAAGTCAGCTTTCTTTCCGCCACGGCGGAGAGAAACCGCGCGAGCGAATGATGGATGTCGGCTTCAAAAGCTTGCCAAGGGACAAAGCTGGTCAGGTGGGTGACACCGCGGCGAATCAGCTCATCCAAACGTGCGTTCAACGCACTGGGACGATACTCCCAGTAAGCAAACATCAGCTGTATCGGATAAGAATTCGTTTCGCCCCCCAGCATCGTCTAAAGTATGACACAGGAAAACTGAAGGAGTCAGCTTTATGTGGTTTTTTTCTGACGAGCACCGGATGCTTCAGGACACTGTGCGTCAGTTCGCGCAAAGCGAACTGGCTCCGCACATCGAAAAACTCGACGAAGAAGAGACCTGCAATCGCGACGCGCTCACCAAAATGGGCGAACTCGGACTGCACGGAATCACGATCGCCGAAGCCGATGGAGGGAGTGCACTCGGCGCCGTTGCCGCGACCATCGCAATGGAAGAAGTCGCGTCCGTCGATGCCTCGACCGCCCTGTCCTACCTCGCTCACGCCATTCTTTGCGTCAATCAGATCGGCACAAACGGCTCGGCCGAACAGAAAAAACTCTTCCTCCCCAAACTCTTGAGCGGCGAACACCTCGGCGGAATGGGCATGTCCGAGCCAGAGTCGGGCTCCGATGCGCTCGGCATGAAAACCAAAGCGGTCAAAGACGGAACGGACTACGTGATCACTGGCACAAAAACCTGGATCACGAACGGCCCGAACGGGGACCTGTTTTACATCTACGCCAAAACCGGCGACGACAAACGTAACGTCTCGACCTTCATTGTCGAGCGCGGCCGCGCGGGCTTCTCCACCGGCAAAAAGTTCAAGAAAATGGGAATGCGTGCGTCGCCGACGGGTGAACTCATTTTTGACGGCTGCCGGGTTCCCGCGTCCCACCGCGAGGGCGAAGAAAACGGGAGCGTGAAGGCGATGATGCGCAACCTCGACATCGAGCGCATCACGATCGCCGGAATTTCACTCGGCATCGCGCGGGCCTGCATCGAGGTCGCCACCCAGTACGCCAAGGAGCGGAAACAGTTCGGAAAGCCCATCGGCTCGTTCCAACAGATTCAAGAACGGCTGACCGAAGCCTCGGCCTGGTACGAGGCCTGCCGGGCACTCACCTACAATGCCGCCCAAGCGTGGGACCTTGGCACAGTGGACGTGAAAACCGTGAGCGGCTGGGCCGCTCGCGCCAAGCTGCAAGCC
>JBEIOW010000115.1:0-6568 GCA_040377385.1 Bacteriovoracaceae bacterium
ATAGTCGAGGCGGCCGACGGGACGCAGCTTGCGAAGTGGCGTCGGGAGCAAATCAATTACGGTTGTACGTCCTTGGGGGTCTTCGCGCGTCGTGACGGTCCCGGTGGGTTTGTGGAGCGCGACGGTGATTCGCGGCTCGCCAAAGAGAAGGGGCTTTCCGTCCAAGGCGATGGAGTCGACGGCAATGTCAGCTTTGGCTCCGAGTTCACGGACGAGCTGTCCGTTCACGGTGACTCGACCAGCGACGATGGCGTCTTCCGCCTTTCGACGGCTGAGAGCGCCGGTCTGCGAGATCAGTTTTTGAAGCCGTTCCTGAGCCATAGGGCTCAGCGGCTCCGGAGCTTCACCTTGAAGCGAGAGGCGGCGCCTTGCGGAAGCGATGAAGGAGCGCTCGTGCGCTCATCGCGGCTGCGCTCGTTGCCGGAGCTGAACGCTCCGCGTGCGGATTTTCCGGCAGGCGATTTTTTCGCGCCCTCAAAGAGCGCGGGCATTCTCGATCCGGCGCCCTTGCGCGCTACAGGTTTGGCGGACCCGGCTTTTGCGGAAGTGGGACGTTTGCCGCCTCCGCTGCCATTGGGGGTCGGCAATTTCAGAGGAGCGGCCTTTCCTTTGGGTCCCGTTCCGGTGAACTCGCGCGGCGGAGGCTTCAGGCCACGAGGGTCGCGGCCCTTCTCGAGGATTTGGAGAGTCTCGTGTTCGATCTTTTTGAAGAGAAGCTCGGGCTGATCAAAGAGCGCTTCGATCTGTGTCGGCGCGAGCGCCCGCAACTCTCCGGGGCGCATGGAGCCCAGATTGAGATGACCGATGCCGACGCGAGTGACGCGCTCGACGAGGAAGCCTTTGAACTCGAAGTACGCCTTGAGGTCAAAGCCGCCGGCGACGCCCAGGAACACGATCTCGATGATGGACTTCTGATTGAGCTCCTCGTGCTGGCGGACGACCTTGGGCTTGATGAACTGGTCTTCGAGCTTTGCGCCCTTCTCGAGGCGCTTGAGCTTCTCGGCGTCCACGTGACCGCGCACCTTCACGTGATAAACGCGCGGTACCTTCTGCGACTTCTTCTGCATCCGTTCCTGAAAGGCGCCGTCGTTGGTGACGAGGATCAGGCCATCGCTCATGAAGTCCAGGCGTTCGACGGGGAAGAGGCGTTGGTTTTCCTGGCTGTTGATGATCGGGCCAATGGTAGGGCGGTTCTCGGGATCCGAGAGGGCGGCGATCATTTCTTTGGGTTTATAGAAAGCGTAGTAGAGCGGCTCGGCGAGCGTATGGAGGAGCTTGCCGCGCACCTTGATCGAGTCTTTCCCGAACTCAGCGGAGTCGCCCACTTTGGCGATTTTGCCGTTGAGGGTGACGACGCCTTCCATGAGGAGGTCTTCGGCCTTGCGACGGGACGTGGCGTAGCCCGCGCGCGCGAGGATCTTTTGGAGGCGTTCTTTCACTGGGGGAGTAGACATAGGGCAAAGTAACTACCTCGGGCCAGTCGTGCTGCAAAGCGATATTTCTGCGGGTGGGGCTTCGGCTTTGAGGGCAAGGATGCTAAACTTCAGGGGAAATCATGAAGGAAATCGCACTTGAACTCCGATCCCCGCGTTGGGTCGCCTGGGGCTTGATCCTCTTGCTGACCGGGATCCTCTGGTTTCGTTACCCCTACGGAACCTACGAGGGGCGTGGCGCAATGCCCCCCGAATATGCGGCTACGCTGCAGGCCTGGAACCAGGCCAGCCAAGGCGGAAATCCTTACGCGATTCAGATTGGCGCCGGAGATGGCGCGCATTTCAAATATTCACCGGGAACGCTGACTTTTGTGGGCCTGATGCCGAAGGACCCGCGCACGAGCTGGCTCGTTGTGGGGACGCTTTCGCTGCTTTTGTTTGCAGCGAGCCTTTTCGTGGGCTCCCGGTATGTCGGATGGAAGAGCGTGCTCTTGCTCTTCCTGGGCTGGGCGCTGGCTTGGCGTGGCTTGCTCGAGACCCTCGAGTCCGGCCAGCTCGAGATCCTGATCTTTGGCCTGGCGGCGGTTTCCGCCGTTTTACTGAGGAGGCAGCCGCTGCTTTGTGGCCTGATCGCCGGTACGCTTCCGTGGCTCAAGCTGCCCTGGATTCTCCTGCTTTTGCCGCTGATCTTGGTCAACGTGCCTACTCTGCAGGGCAAAGGGAAGAAGGTCCGTCGCGTGCGGCTGGTCTTTTCCGGATATCTGCTGGCCTGGCTGATGTGGGGGACCGCTATTCCTTCGCTCGTTTTCGGCTCCGAGCGCGCGATGGTCCTGACCGGTCAATGGATTACGGCGCTGACCGCTCAGCCGGCTTCGCTCTACCTCTCGCGCGTGAACCAGAGTGTCTGGAGCGCGACGATGCGGTTCTTTGGCGAGGATCCGATTTTGGGGTTAGGTCTCGGAGCTTGCGTGGCCGGGGTGATCTTGGGGCTTTTGATGATGAAGGCCGTTCGGATGCTTCCGAATCGGGATGTGCTGGCCTGGCTTGCGCCCTGGTTGTTAGTCACTCAGCTTCTCAGTCCACTCTCTTGGAAATGGGGGAGCGTCTTTGCGCTCGCGGCTCCGTTCGCTATCGCGTTGACCTCCGATCGCGCCAAGAGCTGGCGCTACCCGCTGCTCGTCGCGGCGGTGATCTTGGCGGTATTGCAGATCCAACCGATCGCAGAAATCGTCACCGGGCAGTCGTGGACGGCGTTTCACGAATACGGGGCCTTCACGGCTTTTTGGGCGGTTCTCGTTCTTCTCAGTCTGTGAGGCCGACGGAGGTCAGCAGACTCCCTTTCCACGCCAGGGCGCGACCCGGCCTCACGTCGATTCGATAGACGCGTGTTTGATCAGCTGAAGCACCGTAAGTGTCGATGTAGTGCGCTTCTTCGGCTCCCGAAACAGGCAGGCGGCGAAGAGTCGGGCTGATCCGCACTTGCTCCAAGACGCGGGCCGAAACATCCTCATGGAAGCTCGCCGAGCGTGCCAGACTTGCCGGAATTACCAGAATCAGATCCTGAGTCTGGGCATCCGTAGGCAGGCGACGCAGTCGAAGCACCGCCTCGCTGGCCGTCCGAGGATGATGAGCAAGGTTGAGCTTGTAAGCGGAGGGGGCCTCTTCGGTGGGAGAGGAGCTCATCAAAGTGCCCGGAGAGATGATCATGAATCCGGTCAAGGTCAGTAGGGCATGAAGTAGTAGCGGTCTCATTAAGTCTCCCTTGAGGCGACTCAGCCTCCGGAAGTTTATAACGCGATGCGCTATTTGTTTCGCCCTAGAAATTTGTCCCTAGTGGAAATCGTTCCCATCCGCCAGTGGAGTCGAATCGAGATCTCTTCGCCGGCTAAGTTTAGCGTCTGATCACCGAAGTGATCATGTTCTCTTTCCAGCTCAGCTGACGGCCGGGACGGACATCGAGCTTGAAAACGGTCGGGTCTGGATCAACGCCGCCATGCGCATCAATGTACGTTTCTTTTTCAGCTCCGGAGACGTCGCGAAGGACCAGGCTAGAGCCCAGTTTCACAGTCTGAAGCACATACCTTGAAATGTTTTCGTGAAACTGAGCGTCTCTCGGCGTTCCCTTCGGGATCACCAGGATCAGGTCGATGAGAGGTGCGTTAGCCGCGGGTTGCGGCGGAAGTTTACGCAAATGCAGGATGGCTTCCTTGGGAGTTCCGTCGGCCTCTCTGTGATGTTTGGCGTAGGCGAAATTGTAGCTCGTCTGTGGTTGGGCTTGCGCGACTTGAGCGAACAAGGCGAGCCCGAGGCAAAGTACGACGTGCGGAGCGAAATAAATTCTCATTTGGACACCTCTTTGAATGTCAGGATCATCACTTGGGAAAGATAATGCAGTGAGTCATTTGTTTCAAGAGGTTGATCGCTAAAGCGGCTCCGATCAAGGCCTACGCGCTGGGCGAAATTTCAAATAGACCAGCAATTACGCTAAATTTTCGCCGAAAATTCAGTAAACAGGTTTTTCAGGTAAACCGTACTGCCCGGCCTCATTGGCCACGGGCTCTGCGGCCACCGCGTTTTGCGCGCGTGCCGTCTTGGCAGCCTTCTCTGCATCCCGCTGTGCATCGAGCGTGGCGGTGGAGGTCGGGATCGCGTTCACCTTCTCGCGCATCTCCTGGAGGAACTTCTCATCGTCCTTCGGATCATAATCGAGGATCGACTGAGAATTGGTTTTCATCTCCTGAACGAGCTTCCGCATCTGCTTCACGCGCGGATCTTCGTCATCTGGGTTGCCCGATTGGCTGGAGGGGATCATCTGCTCCAGTTCGCGCAGCGGCGGCATGGCTTCGAGATCCTTCAGGCCAAAGACCTCTAAGAAATCGTCGGAGGTCGCGTAAAGCATCGGGCGCCCTGGGAGTTCCGAGCGACCCGCGATGCGGGCAAGCTTGCGGTCGAGCAACGTGCGGATGAAGTGCGAGCTGTCGACTCCGCGGATCTGGTCGATCTCTTCCTTCATGACGGGCTGCTTGTAAGCGACGATCGCGAGAGTTTCCATCGCACCAGTCGAAAGCCGTTGCGTGAGGACACGCGCAAGCTTCTTGGCGAGCGGAGCGCGGATCGGCTTCGTCCGCAGCTGATAGCCGTGGCCGACTTCGGCGAGCTCAATTCCGTGCTCGGGCTTAGCGTAGCGGTCTTTGAGTTGGGTCAGCGATTCCTGAATGGCCGGGAAGGGGATCTGCTCGCCGAGCATTTCTTGGAGCTTCTTGGCCGAGACCGGTTTGTCCGACATGAAGAGCAGCGTCTCCACGCAGGATTGGAGCTCGCGCAGATCAAGCTCGCCGTCGTCACCGACGGTCGGGACGCCGGGAAGGGCGGCCTTGAGCTCGGGGTCGGCCTCGAGGGCGGCGGCGGCTTCAGCTTCTTCGGCAAGCGCCAGCGCTTGGTCTTCAGCAATCTCGCGTGCGAGACGCTCCTTGGCGTCGATCGCGGATTCACCCGATGCTTCGGTCAGGGTGATGATTTGTTCCGCTTGCTCGGTCGCCATCGCTTTGGAGAGTCGATCGAAATCTTCTTCGACCTTCGCGGGATCTTGTTCTTCGACGCCAGCCTCTAAGCGGTCTTCCTCGTCTGATGGGGAGGACTCTTCGGCCGAGAGCTCAGCTTCCATCTCCGCATCCAGGTCGGCCTCCGAGGACCAATCGGGCGTGATGCCGAATGGATCAGCGATCAGCGTCACGCGGCCCGAGCTCGATGGTGAACCGGCGCTATCGGCGAGAGGGGATGCGGCGGGAGTTTCAGCGGCGGCTTCGGACTCGGGCGTCCACTCGTTCATGGCCTCATGGAGACGGTCGAGCGCTTCTTGATCGGACTTGGATTTGTTCTTCTTGCTCATGAAAGAGGGGCCTCTGCAGTTTCGGAAGAGGGGACGACCGGCGTTGCGGCAGTGCCGGCGGCGGGCGCGGGCATGTCGTATTCGAACCCGGTGGCCAGGGAGAAGTTGAAGTTCTTCAGTGACTCGAGCAGCTCCAGGTAAATGTCCTGGTAGGTTTCCTGCTGGTGCAAGCGCATCTTTTTGAGCCGCGACAGCTCCAGGCTCGCGAGGAACGTGACGACGATTTCCGGCCGGAACGGAACGGCCGAAAGAACCTTCTTCATATTGGTCGGCTTGCCCACTTCGAGGCGATCGCCGAATTCTAGCATCTTGTCCGTGAGCGAGACGGTTTCCTTTTTGAGGATCTGCGTGCGCTTGCGCGCGCGAAGCAGCTGGTCTTGATACGAGAGGCCGAGCTGCGTGAGATCCATCGCGCGCCAAACCCGCTCAACGGGCGGACGACGATTGGGACGGGTGAACACGTCTTCGCCGAGACGCGGAAGCTGCGCGAGATCTTGGCCCGCGGCCAGGAAGCGTTGGTGCTCCAGCAGCTGGCGAATGAGATCTTCTTGGCTGAGGACATCGTCCTCTTGGGCTTGTTCGCCCGGCTTCTCTTCCTGCGGAAGCAGGCTCTTGCTCTTCCAGTGAAGAAGCGTCGCGGCCATCACGAGGAATTCACTCGCGATGTCGAAGTTGAGCTCCTGCATCTGCTTCACGTAGGCCAAGTACTGGTCCGTAATCTTGGCGATGGAGATGCCAGAGATGTCGAGCTCGTGGCTCTGGATAAGGTAGAGCAGAAGGTCCAGGGGACCTTCGAAGCTTTCTAGGCGGACGGTAATGGGGACGCGGCTAGCCACTGTGACCGCATCATAGCTAATCTCGGCGTCCTGGCAAGCCCGGTTGAACAAGTCAGGTAATGCGGGGCGACAGCATGGGATTTAAGCTAGTGTCGAGGGTATGCAGACGATGTCGTTTGATCGGTGGAAGCGCTGGAGTTTGAAGTCGGGTCGAATCGGGATGGGGTTGGCCTCCATCGGGGTGCTGGCTTTGGCGGCCTGTTCCACCACGAAGACGACCGGGCCCATTGAGAGCCTGGAACTGGAGTCCATCTTTGCCCGTCATCGCCCCGAAATCCATTCCTGCTACACGCGAGCGATTCGCGGAAAGGTCGAGCGCCCCGTGGGGGACGTGAAAGTGCGCTTTCAGATCGAGCGCGATGGGCGGGTGCGGAATGGACAGATCGAGGAATCCACCCTGCAGCTTCCGC
>JBEIOW010000436.1:0-2644 GCA_040377385.1 Bacteriovoracaceae bacterium
ATTTCTGGGCTGCGTGATCGCCCGCCAGGCTGTGGAGGTAAACCCCGAGCAAGGTTGCCTGGAAAGCATCCATATGCTGCCCAAGGAACCCTCCGATCATTCCGGCAAGCACATCGCCTGAGACTGCCGTCGCCATTCCGTCGTTCGGATAATGGTTGAGATAAATACGATCGTCCGGAGACGCGATGAGGGTCGCAGCGCCCTTCAGAATCACAACCGAATGCGTCCGCTTCACCGCTTCGCGGATCGCGCGAATCGGATCATTGACCACGTCTTCTTTCGGCCAACCCAGGAGGCGCGCCATCTCCCCAGGGTGCGGAGTGAGAACGGTCGGTGCGCGACGACGCTGCAGGAACTCGTGCATGCCGAAATCTGCGACTAGATTCAACGCATCGGCGTCGATGACAAGCGGATGCGAGTAGTGCATGAGGAGCTCCTCCATCAGCACTTTTCCCTCGGGACGCAGTCCTAGACCGGGCCCGACGACGGCGCTCGAATAGGTCGGTAGCTGGCGCTTATAGGTCTCCAACTCCGCACCGCTCGTCTGAATCGGAACCGCCATCGTCTCGTCCGGAAGCTTCATTAAAAGCGTCTCGAGCGAATCCGTCCAAGTCGCTACCGTGACGAGGCCCGTGCCCATCTTGTGGCAGGCTCGCGCCGCCATCGAAATCGCTCCGAGCCGTCCCGGGCTGCCACCAATCAAGAGCGTGTGGCCAAACGAGTTTTTATGTCCGTAGCGGTCACGCTCCTGAAGCAGCGTGCGCATCGGCTCTTTCATCAAGAGGAACTTGTCCCCTTCGTGACGGAACTTCGGCGGCAGGGAAATATCGACGTTGACCAGTTTTCCTCGCCGGCCCGCGCCCGGCGGAAGGAAGTGTCCGAGCTTGGGGAACCCGAACGAAAGCGTAAGGTCAGCCTGAATCGAGCTGCCATTGACTCGTCCCGTGTCGCCGCTGACTCCGGTTGGAATGTCGAGCGCGATCACTTCAGACGCCTCGACCCGATTGAGCGCCTCCACGATATCGAAGAAAATCCCGTCCAGATCGCCGCGCAGGCCGGTACCGAGAATTCCATCCACAATCGTGAATGGACCATGCGCGCTCCGAAAGAACGCCTCGAGATCCGCTGCCGTCTCGAGCTGTGTCATCTTGGCTTTCAGGCGTTGCAGGATCTCGAAACCTGCTTTGGTCGCACCCTTGTACCGCTCGCCCGCTTCGAGGTGGAAGACCCGAACCTTTCGATCGAGCGTGATCAATCGGCGAGCCACGACGAACGCGTCGCCCGCGTTATTCCCTTTGCCCGCGAAAACCAGGATCTCCGTGTCCTTACCCGCATGCGGGTACTCTTCCAGCAGGACCTGACTTGCGGCCCGGCCCGCGTTTTCCATCAGAAGCGAGGCCGTGATCCCGTATTCCTGCTCGGCGATCCGGTCGATTTCGCGCATTTCGGCGGCAGTAGTGACCCGTAAAGGCGCCGGGACGTGCTTCTTGCGCTCCCATGGATGAGGAGGAGCGTTCTCTGAAGACTTCCATTCCGGCCGCTTGCGCTCGCTCATACTCTGCCTCTTCCTATTCCAAAGTTCCGGACGCTTAGGGCGCTCGAATCGCCGAGACCATCTCCCGTACCGCGCGCTCCAAGCCTACGATCGCGGCCCGGCAAACGATCGCATGCCCAATATTATATTCGCGAATCAGTGGCGCGCCGTCTTCCGCCACGAGTTCCGCGACGGGACGAACGTTCTCGAAGTCGAATCCATGACCCGCGTGACACTTCATTCCGAGTTTCCGACAAAGCAAGGCTGCTCGGCGAATGCGCTCCAGCTCCTTCTTCGCCACGGCGGATTTTCCCGATTGCGTGGCCAGGCAATATCGGCCCGTATGAAGCTCGACCGCGTCCGCACCCAAAGCGTGCGAGAGCTGCACGGAATCGACACTTGGCTCGATAAAAAGACTGACTTGAATACCGGCCTTCTTGAGCTTGCCGATGCAGACCGCGATCTTCTTGCGGCCCTTCTTCACATCAAGGCCGCCTTCGGTCGTCACTTCCTGGCGCTTCTCCGGCACGAGGCAAGCCCAGTCGGGCTTCCACTTGACCGCGAAGCGGGTCATGGCCTCGGTGACCGCCATTTCTAAATTCATAGGCACGGTCAGCAATTTCCTCAGGCGCTTCACATCTTCATCTTGAATGTGCCGGCGATCTTCGCGCAGGTGAATCGTGATCTGGTTTCCGCCCGCACGCTCGACGATGGCCGCGGCCTCCACCAGGTCCGGATAGGGCGTGCCTCGCAGCTGGCGAAGCGTCGCGATATGATCGATATTGACGCCGAGGAGTGGCTGCACCGGAGACGCGCTCATTTTCATCACCCGAGATGCTTCTGAACAGCGCCCGAAATCTCACGCGCCAAAAGCTGAAGCTGTGCACGATCCTCACCTTCGAGCATCACGCGACAAAGAGGCTCCGTGCCGGAAAACCGGACAAATACGCGTCCTCGATCCTTCAGCGCTTCTTCGGCCTTCTGGATCGCTTGACTGACTTCCGGAATGCTCTCGAGCGCCTCCTTGCGGGCGACACGCACGTCCGAACGAACTTGCGGGAACAGCTTGATCTGCTTCTTGAGCTCAGAAAGCGGCTTGCCCGAACGGCG
>JBEIOW010000574.1:0-1741 GCA_040377385.1 Bacteriovoracaceae bacterium
ACCTTGGTGGACATTGGTTTTGGCGGGACTTTTCGAGGTGTGCTGGGCGGTGGGCCTTAAGTACACGAACGGGTTTTCGCGGCTCTGGCCCAGCGTCTTCACTATCGGAACGCTGGCGATCAGCATGTTTCTCCTCGCGCGAGCTGCGCAGTCGCTACCGATCGGCACGGCTTACGCGGTTTGGGTAGGGATTGGCGCCGTGGGGGCGGCGATCCTCGGCATCGCGCTCTTCCAAGAGCCGGCCACTTTACCTAGGATCGGTTTTTTGGCGCTTTTGATCGTCGCTCTCGTGGGACTAAAGGCGACCTCGCACGCGTGAATTCCGGTGGGACTGCCGTGCGGAGCATGTCAAAATACAGAGAAATGGCGCAATCCCAACTCGTCTCCCGACTCCGGTACGCGGTTCCTTCCCTGATGCTGCTCGCGACGCTGACCCTTCCGTCCGCGCACGCGGCGATGCCGGGTCGATGGGGTGGGGGCCTCCTTCTGGGATTCGGCAAACCTTCACAGATGAGTCTCGGACTTCAGTACGGACTTGAGCTCAATATCCCCCTGGGGCCTGCGATCAGTGTCGTCGCGCTTTATCACGCAACCTCGAGATCGGTCACGATCACCGGTGAGACGGCGACCCTAGAAAGTACGCAGAGCATGAGCTGGCTCGGTGCCGGCGCCACCTATCGCCTTGGAGCGGAGTTCTCAGCGGGTTTGAAGCTGGGCCTCGCGAAGTTCAGCTCGGAAGGCACCGCGATCGAAGGCACGACCACGATTACCTCGACGACGTCGACGAGCGGCCTCTTTATCGAGCCAGTCGTCGTTTACGAAGTGCCGGCATCGGCCAATATTACGCTCGGTGCGGAGCTCGGTTATGCGCTGACGCTGACTTCGGGGGTGCCGGGAGGCTTCTCACTCCTAGGATTCGCGAAGTACTGGTTCTAGGTTACTCGCAAGCGGCGAGAAGCCGCATTCGCCGTTCGACGTCGTTCCGCACCGGCTCCAATCGCAACATGTAGAACCCGCGTCTCATGTCTCCATCGGTCACGTTCAGGCCCACCTGATGGCCTGAGCCGCAACGGACATAGAGAGAGTAACGGTCTGGCGCAGCGCCCACGCCTGGAATGTAAGTATCGGTTACCGTGCACTCGGACAGCGGAAGCGTGGTCCCATCGACCGCAGTCGGCGTGACGAGCGGTAAACGCTCCGAAGTTCCCGCCGGCATCCACTCCACGGTTCCTGCTTCGCGATTCCATTCCAGCCGATCGCGTTCCGGCCCAGTGCCAACGCCGTTGCAAAAGAGCCGAGGTTTGCCTTCGATCGCGGAAGCGCTGAGAGGAGTGGAGAGTGCGAGGAGAATTCCGAACGAGAGAAGTGAATTGAAGTTCATGGGGCGATCGTAGGCCTGGCTCCATTCAAGCTCAAGAAAAGAAAATAAACTGGCCCCCTAGAGTGTCCCCGCCGGCGTGAGCACCTGGTTGTGAAACCGGACATAGATCGAAATGTGGTCGATGAGGCCCTGCATTGTTTTGGTCGTGCACCAGGTTCTGCGGAAGAGCCGGTTGAGGTTCGCCCGGAGCATCGCGCAGGTGTGATTGAGCGCAAAAAGGGGATCTCGTCCTCCTTCTTTCATTTCGCCCTGACCTGCCACACGGGCTCGGCGCCCCTTCTCGGTGAGGTGCGTGGCCTCCGGGTGATGGCGTTTGAGGTGAAGCGGGTAGTGCGGGTTTTGGTCCGAGAGCCAGCAGGC
>JBEIOW010000381.1:0-2997 GCA_040377385.1 Bacteriovoracaceae bacterium
ACTCGCGAACCTCCGCATCGGGCAAGGGCGCAAACCCTTGCTCGGGACACTCGCGCGCGAGAAGGCCGAGCCGCCGCTGCAGCATGCGAAAGCGCTCCTGCCGTCCCCAGAAGGCCGCTTCTTTCCAAAGCTCCTGCGCAAGAATGGTCGCGGCCTCCGACTCGTCCGAAACCGGGGCGCGCGACTCCGAAAGCACGATCGAGTCCCACTTCCAGCGAAGGACTCGTTCCAGACGTCCCTTCCCGCCTTCGGTGCGAATCTCAACCTCTTCGGTGATCGGAGCGGGCTCGATCTCGAGGAGCGCGTCCTCGTCGATCGCTGAGTGAACGCGGATCTTCACCTGCCCGCGACCGCCGCCGGGCGTTCCCGTCCGGCCCAGCTCGATCGCGTCGATCACCACGAACAACTCGGAAGGAAACGCGCCCGGCACAGCCGGAACGGTCCCCCCCGTCCCCAGCTGTACTTCAGAACGCGCCGAGAGGTAGCGCCCGCCCCGGTCAACAAACCCCCGCAAAAGAGAAAGTCGCAACGCCTTCTCCCATTCAGCACCGCGCGGGAGTCGATCCCCCGTAGCGCCGAGGAGTTTCTCCAAACGCTGCATCACCCGGCCGACTCCCCAGCCCGACTTCGCGATTGCACTGCCCTCGAGCAGTCGAAGCGCATCGCCTTCGGGCAACTCCCCTTCCAGCAGTTCGGCCGACCAGCGAATAGCGCTCCCCAGCACGCCGCGCACTCGCGCCTCAAGGAGGAGCGCACCGATGCGCGGCGGGACCGGGAGGCGAACTGCCTCTTCTCCCGCGCGCGTCAGCAGGGCCGACGTATCCGCAGAATCCGCCGACGCGAGCCCGAGCCTCACGAGCAAGGCCTTCGCCTCGCGCCACGCGCCGCCGATCGGCGGATCGAGCCATTCCAAAGACTCTGGCTCCGCAATCCCCATCGAGAGCAGCTCAAGCGTCGTCTGCACCAGGTCCGTGCGCGCGATCTCGGGCGTCTCAAACGGCGCGCGCGAATCAAAATCCCCCTTGGCGTAAAGTCGGTAACACACGCCCGGCGCTACTCGGCCCGCTCGACCCGCCCGCTGAATGGCCGAAGCACGGCTCACGGGCCGCGTTTGCAACGAGGGCAGACCCGTCCAAGGTGAGATCTGCGCTCGACGATGAAGCCCACTATCGATGACGGCTCGGATGCCGGGCAACGTGACGGAGGTCTCCGCGACGTTGGTCGAGAGAATCACGCGGCGCGGACCGCCCTCACGAATCGCTCGATCCTGTTCCTCGCGTGCGAGCTCGCCGTGAAGCACACTCAGCTCAGCGCCGGTCGCGCGAAACTCGCGCGACTCCAGGAGTGCGGTTTCGGCGCGGCGAATCTCCGACATGCCCGGTAGAAAAACGAGAACATTGCCCTCGCCCGTGCGTTCGTCTCCGAGCGCCCGCACAACGGCGTCGCGCACGCGACGCTCAAGCCAAGCCTCGCTCGCTCCCAGATATTCGAGCTCCACGGGAAAAACGCGACCCGAGATCCTAAATGCCTGCGCACCCTCGAGCCGCTCCGAGAGCGCATCCGAGTCCAGCGTCGCCGACATGATCACGAGCCCGAGATCAGGGCGTGCGCCAGCCTGGAGACGCCTCAGCAGAGTGAAAGCCAGATCCGTATGTAGATGGCGCTCATGAAACTCATCGAGCACGACGCAGGAAACTCCGGTCAGCTCCGGATTGCGAACCAGCTCGCGAATGAGCAGACCCTCGGTCAGAAACTTTAAGCGCGTCTTCGGGCCCACCGCCGTTTCAAAGCGAAAAAGATAGCCGACCTCATCGCCGACGCGCCCTCCCCGCTCAAACGCTACGCGCTCCGCGGAGAGCTTCGCTGCTAGCCGGCGAGGCTCGAGCACCCAGATCTCACCGCGCGAACCCCATTCGGAATCCAAAAGCGCGGGCGGAACACGCGTGGTTTTACCCGCACCCGGCTCCGCTTGAAGAAGGAGCACGCCCGTCTCCGTGAGCGCGCGGACTAGCCGCGGAAGCTCAGGATCGATCGGCAGCGCGACGCGGTTCTTGGCCACAGATCTCCGGAATTAGCGGGAGCGGGTAATAAAGAGTTCCGGTCCGTGCTTGCGAATCAAGTCGCCGTAGAGATGATACGAAGCACGCGGCCGTTTTTCGCCCGTGAGGTAGTCCACTTCAATCAAACCGAAGCGCTTGTCCAGGCCCTCCGCCCACTCGAAGTTGTCGGTGAGCGACCAGTGCAGGTAACCCAGCACCGGCACTCCCTCTTTGCGCGCAGTCTGCATGGCCGCCAGATGCGTACGCAAATGTTGGCCACGGCGATCGTCCAAGCGGTCGGCCAAGCCATTCTCGGTGATCATGATCGGCAGCGAGTAGCGTGCGTAGGCTTCCTTGAGGAGCTCATACATGCCGAGCGGATACATGTTCCAGCCCATGTCGGTCTTCGGCCCATCGCCCTGCGACTGCTCGATGAACGGCGGCTGGGATTTGAGCGACATGAAGTTGCGGAAGTAATAGTTGATGCCAAGGAAGTCGATCGTGGGCCGCCCCTCGGGCAGCGCCACTTTCTTACGCGCGGGTTTCCAGAACGCCACACCGATGTTGATGTCGCCGGTCATCACCGCGCGAATGAAAGAATGATTGTAGAATTCGTTGGACTCGTGGGTCAGCGAGCGGTCAATGGGATTGCGCTCGTTCTGCGGGAAGAAGCGGACCCAGTTCTGCGCGATACTGATGCGAATCGCGGGATCCTTGAGCGCTCGAATTTTCCGAACTGCCTCAATGTGCGCTTCGGCCAAGGCGGTAGCCGCCAGCGGCGCGCGGCCGAAATCATTCAGTCCCGGAGGGAAAACGCTCTGCGCGTAACCCGCCATGACGACGACCATCGGCTCGTTGATCGTGATCCAGATTTTCACGTTCGAAGGAGGCGGCGCCAGCGCCTCGACGACCCGCTTAGAGTACTCAGCGAAGGCCGAAACGAAATTAGGCGACAACA
>JBEIOW010000358.1:0-3151 GCA_040377385.1 Bacteriovoracaceae bacterium
AACTGTGAGTGCAGGATCTGCCCCTGGTCTCTTGTCCAGAGCATGATGGGCGCAACTGACCTTGAGGCTTCGCGCAGGAGCGTGCGGGCCTCCGCTAAGTCGTCGACCGGCTGAAACTTTTTTGGATTCGGATTGGCGCTCTGGGCGTCAGACAATGGCGACCTTCCTCAGCAAGTCCATGTCCTGGAGGGCCTTGCCGGAGCCGCGCACCACGCAGGTGAGAGGATCTTCCGCGAGGGCCACCGGAAGACCGGTTTTTTCCTTGATGAGGATGTCGAGGTTGGCGAGCAAGGCGCCTCCCCCGGCGAGAATGATGCCGTTATCGACGATGTCGGCCGCGAGTTCAGGCGGCGTGCGCTCGAGCGCTGTTTTGATCGCATCGACGACCGCAGATACGGGCTCTGCGAGCGCATCTCGGATTTCTTCCGAGTTTACTTCGATCGTTTTAGGCGCACCGGAAATCAGATCGCGTCCTTTGACTTCGTAGGTCTTCTCTTCTTCGAACGGGTAGGCGCAGCCGATCGAGAGCTTGATTTGTTCTGCCGTACGTTCACCGATCAGCAGCGAGTACTTCCGCTTGATGTAGTTGACGATCGCCTCGTCGAACTTATCGCCCGCGACGCGGACCGATTTCGAATACACGATCCCGCCGAGCGAGATGACGGCGACTTCCGTGGTCCCGCCGCCGATGTCGACGATCATGTTACCGGAAGGCTCGCGAATAGGCAGGCCCGCGCCGAGCGCGGCCGCCATCGGCTCCTCGATCAGATAAACTTCGCGTGCTCCGGCGGTTTGCGCGGATTCCTTTACGGCACGTTTCTCGACCTGCGTGATGCCGAAAGGGATGCAGATGATGATCCGCGGACGGATGAAGCTGCGGCGCTCGCTGGCCTTCTGAATAAAGTACTTGAGCATGGACTGGGTGACTTCGAAGTCCGAGATCACGCCGTCGCGTAGCGGTCGAATCGCCTGGATTGAGCCCGGGGTACGACCCAGCATGTCCTTGGCTTCTTTGCCGACGGCGAGAACGCGAGTCTGGCCTCGGGAGTTGCGATGGATCGCCACGACCGACGGTTCGTTGATGATGATGCCTCGGTCGCGGGCATAGACCAGCGTGTTCGCCGTGCCTAGGTCGATTGCGAGGTCATTCGAGAAGAAATCCAAAATTTTCTTCAACATTAGGAGTCCGTTCCTTCGCTCACCACTTGTAGTGGCGGATGTGTTCCCCGTGCTCGGCGATCGTGCTCATCGCCTTCATGCCGATTTCGAGGTGCATGTCGGTGTATTGATGAAAGACCTTCTTGGCCGAACGCTTCGTCTTGATGCCGTTTCGCTGCAGTGGAAGATCCGAAACGAGCAAAAGAGCCCCAATCGGTACTTTGCTGACGAACCCACCGATGAAGAGCGTGGCGGTCTCCATGTCGATCCCCAGCGCCCTCTCATGGTAGAGCTGCGCCTTAAATTTAGGATCGAACTCCCAGAAGCGATAGTCGGTCGTGTGGATCACGCCCGTGCGGTAATCCATTTCCTTCTCGACCAAAATTTCAGAGACGAATTTTTGGATCTTGAACGTTGGTAGCGCAGGGACCTGGGTGGGCAAGAAGTGGCGCGATACTCCTTCGTCACGGATCGCAGCGGTCGGGAGAATAAAGTCACCCACTTTGAGCGAACGGTGTAAGCCGCCGGTCATGCCGAGGAAGAGAACGGCCTTTGGGTTCACCATCGCGAGCACTTCGATGATGAGCGCTGCCGTCGGTGATCCGATCGAGAAATCGACGATCGACACATCGGCTTTAGTCGAATGCACCACGTTCATGGCCGAGCCCTTGTGCTTGGAGGTGCCGCACAGGCTGTTGAACCGATCGACGTAGTAATCGAAGTTGGTCAGAATGATCTGCTTGCGGAACTTGGAGAGCGGGCTCCCCGTGTAACGCTCAAGGATATCCCGGGCGATCTTCTGCTTCTTCGGATTGACGTAAATCCGATTCGTGTCGGGGATGAGGTAGGGGTTGTTTTTCAACCCCGGTAGGAGGCGGGGGTTTGTCATATTCTTTTTTTGCCTTGCGCTAGAGCTTATATTTCAACAAGTTGGCGAGCAAGTCAGAACTCGGTAGAAGTGCACTCTCGGTGCGTACCGCGGAGGTGCTGGGTTTGAGGAAGCGACGGAGAAGGATGGGCGCAAAAAAAAGTCGGGGTCCGCGCTTCGGCAAGTTTTTGGTGGTGGGGATTGCCGTCGCGGTCCTGATCCTCGCGGGCGCCATTTATGGCGGTTACCAGCTCTACGTGGACGCTTTTCCCAGTGTAGCGACCCTGAAATCCAGTTTTCCCCGCGTCATTTATCGCGGCAAAAATGAGCCTCCCGTGGTCAATTTGACCAAGTCGAGGCCGCCCGGCTGGCGAACTCTGGGTTCTATCTCAGCTCCCGCGATCGGCGCGGTCATCGTGAGCGAGGACTGGGCTTTTTACAGTCACCGGGGCTATGACGCGAATCAGATCCGCGAGGTCATCGAGCAAAGCATGGGCGAGGGTCGGCTGGTCCGGGGTGCCAGCACGATCACGCAGCAGGTGGCGAAGAATGTCTTTCTCTCGCGCGATAAAACCCTTTGGCGCAAATTCCGTGAGCTGATCCTGGCGATGCGTCTGGAGAAGGAGCTCGGTAAGAAGAAGATTCTCGAGATCTATTTGAATATTGCGGAGTGGGGACCGGGGATTTTCGGGATCCAGCAGGCGGCGCAATACTATTTTCAGAAGTCTGCAGGGGAACTGACGGCGAAAGAGGGCGCTTTTTTGGCGGTGCTTCTGCCTAGTCCGATTCGTTATGGTCAGTCTTTTCGCAAAAAGCAGCTGACCCCCTACGCGGCGTCGACGATCCGGAGCATCCTTCGAAAGATGGTCCAGGCGGGCTTCCTCAGTGAAGAAGAGCGGGAGCTTGCACAGCGAACCGCCCTTTCATTCGAAGAGCATGCCGCCCCGATTTTGACGGAGGGAGAAGGGCCAGCGGATGAGGCAGCGGATGACGCCCCGGATGGAGCTTCAACCGAATCGGCCCCAGGGCCAGGAACAGGCAAAGAGACGTTTGAGCCACCTCTACCGGAGACGCTCTTTGAAGATCCAGAGCCTCAAGGAGAAGAGAATCCTGGAACTTGACTCA
>JBEIOW010000407.1:0-2814 GCA_040377385.1 Bacteriovoracaceae bacterium
GGCTCTCATCACCTTGATCCAGCAAAAAGCAAAAGACGACCTCGGCATCTCTCTTGAGGCCGAGGTCGTCCTTCCTGAAAAAAGCGCTTATTCGTTTTCGTAACTGACGACGGTTGCTTGGCCAGCGGGAATCGCGGCCGCTGTGATGACGTCAGCCTGGATGTCGTTCGCCGTTCCGAGCACGGTGATCGCGACTTTTTTGCTGTCAAAGAATTCTCGCGCTGCGCGGTCAACTTCCGACTTTGAAAGTTTCTCGATCGCGGGTCCGTAGCTCTTCATAAAGCCGTCAGGAAGGTCGAGAGTCTTCTCCAGAATCACATTCTCGATTCGCTTCTTCGGGGTGTCGTACATGAAGGCCGAGCTGTTGATCTGGCTCGACTTGGCGAAAGCGAATTCTTCGTTGGTGAGTCCTTTTTCCTTCATTTCCTCGATCATCTGAAGCATCAGCCCAACCGCGGGCGCAGTGTCTTTTGTCGCGGGGAAGGTATACGCAATCCAACTTCTGGGCTGACGACCGAATCGGTAGCTCGAGTACGCTCCGTATGCCCAACCGCGCTTCGCACGGACTTCCTTCATGAGGCGAGCCTGAAAGGAGCCTCCTCCAAGAGTGAAATTCGCAAGATAGAGAGGGAAGAACTTTGGATCGGTCATCTGAACGCCAGCAAGTCCGATGTAGATCTGTGACTGAGTCCGCCCGGGTTTGTCGACGATCTGAAGCCGTCGATTGCTCGGGAACTGGGGTGCTGGAGTCTTCTGGATACCGCCATTCCCGGGACGTTTGAGCGCAATTCTCTCCGACCATTTTTGAATCTGGGCGGTATCGGCATCGCCGGTTCCAAGCACGAGAAGCTGCTCAGAGCGGAATAGGCGATCGTATTGCGCGACCAGCTGGGCACGTGTGAAGCGCTCGACATCTTTCTTAGTTCCATTCACGGGTGCGCCATACGGATGGGATCCAAAGAGGAATCGTTGAAAGAACCGTGAGGCGAGGCGTTGGTCGTTGCCGAGCTCATCTAGAATCTCGGAAAGAGTTTCGGATTTGAGGAGACGAATCTCTTCTTCGCGAAAAGAGGGCTGAGTGACGACTTCCTCTAAAAGAGTGAGGAACGCAGGAAGCTCCGACTTCAATGCCGCACCACGAAGGATGATGGCTTCGGCGCGAGCCTCAACCTCGAGCTGGGCGCCAATCTGGTCCAGAGCTTGGTTGAGCTGTTCCTTCGAGCGAAGCTTGGTTCCGCGCAAGAGCATTTTCGAAAGAAACTCGCTGATCCCGGATTGTCCGGCCGGATCATTGACGGAGCCACCTTTGACCACGACGTTGACGTAGGCCAACGGCAGGCTGGCGTCAGTTTCAAAATCCGTCTCGATCGCCTGAACATTCAAGGGAGCGAGGAGAGCCAGTAGAATCAGAATTCTGCTTTTGGAGGATTTCATTTCTGTGGCACCCCGAAGATCACGGTTTTGTTTTTAGACGACAAGTACTTCTTGGCGACGAGCTGCAGCTGTTCGACGGGCGTATTGAGCAGTCTTTGCTGGTAGTCGAGTGCCTGACGGAAGCCGCCGGGCAGGACGGTTTCGGCGCGGCCCAGGAAGCGAGCCCGTCCTGGGTTGGTTCCAAGATAAGCGTAGAAGTCAAAGCTGGTTTGGTTTCTGGCTCGCTCTAGCTCTTTCTTCCCAACACGTTCGTTCATCGCCCGAGTGATTTCACGCGCGATGATGCTTTCGGCTACGGAGGCGCGTTTCCCTTTCTGTAGCGTCACTGAGAAGACGAGCAGAGAGGGGTCCTTGTTTTCAAGATCGTATCCTTCGACCGACGTCGCTATCCCGGTGTTGACGAGGGCGCGGTGCAGACGGCTGCTCCGTCCTTGAGCGAGCACGGCTCTCAGCATGCTGATCGCCGGATAATCGACGTGAGTCAGATCGGGAATTCGATATCCCACCATGACCTTTTCGACCTGAATGGCGAGAGGAAGAGTTTTACGGCGCGTTGAGGCCTGCTCAGGTTCCGCGGGAGGAATATCCTGCGAAAGGGTGCCGGCGGCGAGCTTGCCGTAGAACTTCTCCGCCATGCGAAACACGTGGTTCGGTTCCACGTCGCCCATCACGAGGAGCGTAGCGTTGTTGGGATGGTAGAACTTCTTATAGAAAGCTTCGGCATCTTTCGCGGTCATCCGGGCCAAATCTTGTTCGTAACCGATGATGGGCCAACGGTAAGAGTGCTTCGTGAACGCCAAGCCAAAAAGCTCTTGGAACATGAGCCCCTCGGGGTCGTTCTCCGTCCGATAGCGACGCTCGTTTTGAACGACCTCACGCTCGGTGGCGAAGCTTTTCTCGTCGACCACGAGGTTGACCATGCGGTCTGCTTCGAGCTCCATCGTGAGTTCGAGCTGACTTGAGGGGAGTTCTTGGATGTACGCGGTGTAGTCCCATCCCGTGAACGCATTGGTTCCTTCGGATCCAGCTTGCTCGAGAAGCCGATCGAATTTTCCGTCTGGGTACTTTTTGGTCCCGCGGAACATCATGTGTTCGAACAGGTGCGCAAGGCCCGTGTATTCCACCTGCTCGTCGCGCGACCCGACTCGGAACCAGGTCTGGTAAGCGAAGGTCGGCGAAGACTTGTCCTGCACGACCAAGATCTTCATCCCGTTGCCAAGGCGATGCTGATGGATTTGGAACTTCCCGACGAACGGGAGAACTTCGCCGATGGGCTTTTCGCCCGATCCGCTGCTGTTCTTCCCGCTCGAAGCGCAGGCTCCGAGCCCGGCCGCGGTGAAAGCGACAAAGATCGTGAGCGACGCGTGCCGCAGCGAACGA
>JBEIOW010000397.1:0-2889 GCA_040377385.1 Bacteriovoracaceae bacterium
ACGACGACGGCAACGGCCTTGTCGATGCCGCGCTTGAGGTCCATTGGGTTGTGGCCCGCAGCGACGATCTTAGCGCCTTCGCGGTAGATCGCTTGCGCGAGGACCGTAGCGGTCGTGGTGCCGTCGCCGGCATCGTCGTTGGTTTTCGACGCGACTTCACGGACCATCTGAGCGCCCATGTTTTCGAATTTGTCGGAAAGCTCGATCTCTTTAGCGACCGTGACACCGTCTTTGGTGACGTTCGGCGCGCCGAAGGATTTCTCGATGACGACGTTGCGGCCCTTTGGACCGAGGGTGACCTTCACCGCGTCGGCGAGGATGTTGACGCCGTTCAGGATCGAGGAACGGGCGTGTTCGGAGAAACGAAGTTCTTTTGCTGACATATGTTTAGACCTCTAAAATGAGTTGAATGAGTGAGGACGGGTTCAGTTCATGATGACGCCGAGGATGTCTTCCTCGCGCATCATAAGAAACTCATCGCCTTCGATCTTGATCTCAGTACCGGAGTACTTACCGAAGAGAACGCGATCGCCTTTTTTCACGTCGAGCGCGCGGACTTTGCCGTCTTCGCCAACGCGGCCTTGTCCAACAGCGATGATCTCACCTTGGATCGGCTTTTCTTTCGCGGAGTCCGGGATGATGATCCCGCCCTTCGAGCGCTCTTCTTCGTTGAAACGTTTCACCAGAACACGGTCGTGCAACGGGCGAACTTGCATTTGAAATACTCCTCCAAAAAGTTGTTTTTAGCCGAACCCGTCCGCACTCCGATTCTCGGCAAGGGCTCGTAAACCCAAGCAAAATAGGCGGTGGTTCAGGGTCGTTGGAATATTGGTGATCGCCCGGGAGATGTCAAATGAAACCCCTTCATTTTTCCTCGGAAGCCGCTCCCAGAGCGGCAAGTCATCGTTTTACGCGAAGCGTTAAGATCAGTCAAAACGATTCAACTCCTTGAAATTTAACCCGCCGCCCAAAACTGCCGAAAAGAAGACATGAACCCGAAGGACGCCTTCATCCCTACGGAGCGCATTACAGCGCTGATCCAATTCGAGCCTGCGCTCGTCCTTGCGGGTTTAGCGGTGGGTGCCTTCTTGGCCTACAAGCTCTTTCTCCGAGCAGTTAGCCCTACGCGTCACTACAACCTGAAGCTCCTGTTTCGGAACCTGCTGATCCATGCGCTCGGCTTCGTCGTGCTCTTTGGCGTCTATCAGTTTCTTTTAGAAACGGAGAAGAACGCCCTCTTTGAGCGCGCACTGAGCTACCTCGGACTTGCGGTGCTCATTTCTGGCGCGATCGTCTTCGTGAAAACGTCGCGAATCATTCTTTTCGAGTATCTGTTCTTCAGTCATATGCGGGTCGGAGTGCCGGTCCTGCTGGTGAACTTGTTCACCCTGTTGCTGTCCATCGTCTTGGGTGGCTGGCTAGTGAGTGAAATCTTCAACGTGAAGCTCACTCCGCTGCTCGCGACTTCGGCCGTGCTATCGCTTGTGCTCGGTCTCGCGGTCCAGGATACGCTCGGCAATCTTTTTGCGGGCGTGGCTCTACAATTCGACAAACCCTACGAGATCGGGGACTGGATCGAGATCCAGTCCGGCGGTCAAAAGTGGGTCGGTCAGGTCCACGAGATCACCTGGCGCGCGACTGTGCTGATTTCATTTACCGAAGAGCTGATCACCGTTCCCAACCGCACAGTCTCGTCCTCGCAGATCCTGAACTACTCCGTGAAGAATCGACCGATCGTGCGTCGGCAGCTGTTTCGTATTCCCTACGGAGCGGATCTCGCGCAGGTACGCAAAGCCCTTCTCCTCGGCGCCTCCAAGGTGGCCGCCATCCGCAGTCAACCTGCTCCCGGCGTAGTCATCACGGAAACTGAAGAAAACTGGATTCCAGTCAAAGTCTTCTACTTCCTCGACGACTTCGGATCGCAGTTCGGGGTCGCCGACCAAGTCATCATGCATTGCTTAGAAGAACTCGAAGCGATCGGCGTGCACCTCGCGAAGCCACGCATTGAGGTTTCTTACGATGCCTCACAGACCCCTCCGCCCGCACCTGACGCTGCCTAAGACGCGAAAAAGGCGGAGAGCTTTCGCTCTCCGCCTTCTCGATCATTCTTAAATCGGTCGCTTACTTGATCTTGGCCTTATCCATCAGGAACTTCACGGCCTTCTCTTCCATCATGCGGAACTCAAGGTCGTCGCGACGGCCCGGCGTCTGCTCGTAGAACTCGCGAATACGCGACTCTTCCATCCGCATGCTCACGGCCATGTTCTTGATCTCTTGCTCGACGTCGGCGGGGCTGACTTCGAGCTTCTCCTTCTTCGCGATGGCTTCAAGGAGAAGGCTCGCGCGAACTTGGTTTTCAGCCCGTTTTTTGAGGTTTTCGAGTTCACTCATCAACGCCTGCTGGATCATCGCGTCGTCAAAGCCCTGTTGCTTGAGGTTTTGGCCAAGCTCTTGCGCGAGCGAACGCGTTTGCGCCTGGATCAAAGACTCTGGGCATTCAAAAGTGTTCTTCTCGATCAACTGCTGAAGCAGATCGCTCCGGAGCTTACGATCCGATTCCGACGTCTTCTCGCGCACCAGATGCTCGCGCGCCTTCGTTTTCAGATCGAGGACGCTTTCGTAGCCCGCGGTCTTGGCGAATTCGTCGTCGAGAGTCGGGAGCTTCTTTTCCTTCAGCTCGTTCGTCGTAACGGTGAACTCGGCTTCTTTGCCCGCCAGCTCCGCTTCGAAGTAGTCCTTCGGGAAAGGAATGCGGAAGGTCTTGGTCTCGCCGGCCTTCATGCCGATCAGCTGCTCTTCGAAGCCGGCGATCAACGAGTCCGAACCGATCTCAACGACACGGTTGCCGCTCATTCCGTCTTTAAATTCGATTCCGCCTTCATTGACCAT
>JBEIOW010000269.1:0-4008 GCA_040377385.1 Bacteriovoracaceae bacterium
CTCGGCGGGGTGGTGACACTTGAGATACGCCGATTTGTAACTGATGAGCGCAAATGAGGCGGCGTGCGACTCCGGAAACCCGTAGTGCGCGTATCCCTTTACGTAGCCGAAGAGTTCATCGGCATAGGCTCTCTCTACTCCATTGGCGATCAGTCCCTCATAGAGTCGCTTGGCCAGTGCATCGACGCCCTCGGCGCTTCGCCACGCGGCGATCGCGCGACGAAGCTGGTCGGCCTCGCCCGCGGAGAAGCCCGCCTTGGCGATCGCCAGTTTCATGATCTGCTCCTGGAAAATCGGAACGCCGTAGGTGCGACCCAGAATGGATTGAAGAGTGGGATCCGGAAGTACATACGGGATCCCGCGGCGGTGCTGCATGCGGCGCTGAATGTAGGGATGAATCATTTCGCCGACGTTCGGCCCAGGTCGGACAATGGCGACCTGAACGACGAGGTCGTAAAAATTCTCCGGCCGGGTGCGCGGAAGCATCGATTTTTGGGCGCGAGACTCGATCTGGAACGTGCCGGTCGTATCTGCGGCCTGAATCATCGCGTAAGTCTTTGGGTCTTCTGCAGGAATCTCCCGCCAATCCATGCCGAGCAGATCGCAGATCTTGTGAAGGGCCGTCAGAAAGCCGAGCGCCAGCAAGTCGACTTTGAGCAGTCCGACCGTATCGAGATCGTTCTTATCCCACTGAATAATGGTACGGCCCGGCATGCGGGCGGGTTGGATCGGGACGGTTTCGATGATGGGGTCCGCGGAGAGCGTGAATCCGCCCGAATGAATCGAAAGATGCCGAGGGAAGCCCTCGATCTCTTCGGCGATACTGTCGATGAGTTCGCGATCACTTTTGCGATCCCCCGCGATCTCATCAAAGCGTTGCGTAAGCGCATCCGCAGAGAGCGTCCCCACCGGCACCCCCATCGATTTTGAGATCTCGAGAAATGCGCTTCTCTCTCGATAAGTTCGAACGGCGGCGACCATCCCGGCATGGTCCCGACCGTATCGCGTATAAACGTATTGAATGACCTCTTCTCGCCGCTCATGCTCGAAGTCGACGTCGATGTCGGGCGGCTCGCCGCGCTCCTCACTGATAAATCGCTCGAAAAGAAGTCCCATGCGGACGGGATCGATCGCCGTGATCCCGAGACAATAGCAGCAGATGGAATTTGCGGCAGATCCACGTCCCTGGCAGACGATGTTCTTCTCGCGAGCGAATCGAACGATGTCAGCGATCGTGAGGAAGTAGCTGGAGTAGTCGAGTTTTTCGATAAGGCGAAGCTCATGCTCAATCTGGCGTGCGACAGGTTCTGAGATCGAGCCGCGGTAGATCTGCTGCGCTCCTTGATAGACGAGCTCTTCCAGATAGGACTGCGGGGTATGGCCTTCGGGGGTGAGCTCGCGCGGATACGTGTAGCGAAGCTCGCTTAACTTAAAGTTGCATGATCCGGAAATATCGAGCGTGGCGCGGATCGCATCGGGAAGGTCGCGGAAGAGCGCCCGCAATTGGAGAGGGGATTTCAGATAACGCTCGGCGTTTCCAAAAAGCTTGAACCCGGCCGTATCGAGCGTCACCCCCTCTCGAATGCAAGTCAGGCAATCTTGAACGCGCCGACGCTCGGGCGAGTGATAGTGAACGTCGTTGTGCGCGACGATTCGGAGTCCGTATCGTTGGTGGTCCGCAAATGCCGCTTCGATACGGCCCGAATCCAGCCCGTCTTCGTACAGGCAGAGCGGGAGATAGAGTCTTTCGGCGAAGAGGTCGCGTAGAGGTTCTAGCTGTCGTTTCGGATCGGGATCCGGGAGGGCGAGTAAGCCGCCACTACCGGGAAGCGCGGATACGAGTTCCATGAACTCTGAAAAACCAATTCCAACGTGATCAGGACCATCGACATGAACTTTCGTGAGCAACCGCGTGAGAGCACCATAGGCGGCTCGGTCACGGCAGAGCAGGGTAATGGGCGAATGATCGGTGAAACGAATTTCGGAACCAGAAATCAAATTGATGTCGGGCGCGAGCTTAGCCACCTCCCAGGCACGGGGTAATCCATAGACGCCGTTTTGATCCGTGATGGCGATTCCGGCGAGGCGAAGCTCGACCGCGCGCTCAACGTGCTCGCGCGCATCGGATGCGCCCCGGAGAAAAGAGAAGTTCGATCGGCATTTCAACTCCGCGTACATGAATTACTCAAAATAGCCGTGCAGATAGAAATCATCGCGTTCATCCGCGAAGACCCAAAGAGGCGGGGCATCTTCGATATCGATTCGGTAGTATTTTCGCTGCACGCTAGCTCCGCGCCATTCCGTTAAAATTTCCGGTCGAGACCAAGATCGGATGCGATGGCTTTTCTTGCGGATGTGCACCTGCTGCGCGGTGAGCTCGACGCGTTCTGGACGTCGAAGCATTCGCGCGGGCCGAGGCGGGAGAATTCTTTGGAGATCGAAGGTGGGTGCGGGTTGATTTTCGAGCGTACCCCGATCCCAGGATTTTTCCGGAAGACGCTCGGCTTTGAGGTGCGCTCGAAAAACTTTCCCGCGGTTTCCGATGGCCTCTGCGATCTGGGAGAGGACGGTGCTCCACGCTTCATTCTTCTCTTCGGAATCGGAGAGGAAATTGCGTTGTGCCTCGTAACCCGGAACATGGCCGGTAACACGGAGATCGATCTCGATGACGTCTCCCGAGAGAGGACGTCGTTCGAATTGTCGACGGAGTTTTTCATCCAGGATGGGCAGGAAGCCACGGCTCGTGCTTTGCGGCAGGAGAAGCTCGATCAGGATGGACCGAGTTTCGCGTCCCTGCGCGAGTCGCGTTTCTAGTTTCAGCTGGATCTCAATCTGACTAAGACGCCGTCCGCGCGCCCAGAGTCGGGAGAACATCCGATCGAGTGCCGGTCGCAAAAGATAAAGAAGCGATTCGAGATGGGAGGTTTGCTCTTCATATTGAAGGATCCGTTTTTCGCGTACTTCTGGGTCCGGTTGCCAGTGAGGCCAAGCGAGATCGAGTTCACCCGTAAGGCGGTGGCGCGCCAGGAGGGCAATGGCGCCGAAGCGTGAGCTGAGCTGATTTGCAGGTAAGGCGAGAAATTCACTGAGCGAGCGAATGCCGACGGTATCGAGCGAGTGGATGAGCTTCTGGACGGATTTTGCTGCCCGCGGATCCCGCCCGAGCGGATCGGCGAAGAGGAGGAGTATTTCCATCGGCAACGCTTCTTCGGTCTCCGCGCCAGATCGAGCGAGCGCCCACGCCATGAGGGCGTGTGAGCGAATCTTCAGCCTTGGCTGAAGACCGAAACGACCGGCTAGAGCCAGAGCACGCTTTCGAAAAGCCTCTTCGGAAAAGAGTTTTCGAGATCGCCCGATTTCAATCCAGATGGCGTGTGATTCGATCAAACCGATCTGTGGGCTGAATCGGTAACAGGCTTCCGCCAACGCGCGAATCGCGGCAGGAGAGGATCCATCAGGGAAAGCAAGACAGGCAAAGCGTGGGAGGTTCATCGGTTAGGCTCCTGCAATCCATTCTAGGGAAGGAGAGGGGTTAGGCTCTTCACGCGGCGCAGTCGGCGTGGGTAAGGCTTCACCCGCTTTATCTCGTAGCGTGCGCACGGCGATTGCGGCGGTTCCATCGAGTTCGGTCCATCTCGCTTCGAGTTGTAAGGAAATAGCGCGGTGGGCGGAGGGCTCGCGTGCGACGAAGAATGCGGTCGTGCGCGCTTTCTCACATAAGAGGCGAAGCGCCCGGAGAATGCGTTCATCTTTAAATAGGGCATTGGTCACGATGAATTCGAAGACCTGGGAGCGAAGTGCGCGTCGGAGAACGCCGAAGGAGTCTTCCCGGCATTCGATGAAGGCGATGCGATTCAGATCGATTCCGGCTTGCGCAAGATGAGGCGGAAAAAGACGGAGGTCCTCTTCCAGCCAAAGGACGCGCGTACTCGCATGCTCCTGAAGTACGGAGAGGATCCAAGAGGTGCGAGCCGATCCGGTGATCTCGGCGAGTGCGCCGACGGGGAC
>JBEIOW010000374.1:0-3070 GCA_040377385.1 Bacteriovoracaceae bacterium
CGATCACGACACCCGTTGCGCCACCCGGGATCGAACTCGAAAGCTCCGCGAGGTCCGAGGCGAGTGCATACGCCGAGGACGTATCCAGAATATTATTGTAGGAAATCTCAGTCGCCGTGAGCTTCTCGTCCCAGGCGATGGCCGCATCGGGCTCCCACTGGATTCGCGCCGACTGGTGAGGGTTCTCGCCGTAGCGAAGCGCACGGCCGGGCAACCCGTCCGAGAAGCGCGCAGCAATCGCGCGATCGTAGGCTTCGATCTTCATCCACGCTTGGCTCGCCGCCGCGAGCGCCGTCTCGGGCCGCACTCCCTCGGCACTCCCGAGTTCCCGAATCACGGCTGGATACTGCGCCGGGTCCGTCAGCACGAGCACATCCGGCGCGTTCTTGGCCGCCGCGCGAACGAGCGTAGGACCACCGATGTCGATCTCCTCGATGAGCGCTTCGCGCGTCACTCCGGGCCGCTTCAGGGCCTCTTCAAACGGGTAGAAATTCACGACGACGACGTCGATCGGTAGAATGCCGAGCTTCTTCAAATCCGCTTCGTCCTGCGTATCGCCGCGGCGGTAGAGGATGCCGCTGCAAACTTGAAAGGAGAGCGTCTTCATCCGGCCCTGAAACGCCTCGGGCGTGCCCGTGAGCTTCTCGATCGGCGTGATCGGCAAACCGGCGTCCCGAAGGACCTGCGCCGTCCTCCCCGTCGCGACGAGCTCCGCGCCCGCGCCGAGCAGCGCGCGGCCGAGCTCTTCGATCCCGCGTTTGTCGGAAACCGTGATCAGCGCGCGACGAGGCCGAAACGGGGAACTACCCACGCACGGCCTCCTGAAACGCATTCTCGAAAATCGCGAGCCCTTGTCCCGGTGCGCTCGCGCGTGCCGACTGCAGAGTCCACTCCGGATGCGAGGTCCAGCGGATGAACGCCTCCGGATGGGGCATCAAACCGAAGATCCGACCCGAGGCATCGCAGACTCCGGCCAGCCGCTCTTCGCTCCCGTTCGGGTCGCCTTCGTAGCGCAGACACATCATTCCGTGACGCTCCATCCGAGCGAGTGCTTCCTTCCGGCGGAAGGAGTCAATCACGAGTCGCCCCTCGCCGTGACGGATTGGGAGGTCCATCGTGCCCAAACCCTTCAGCCATACGCAGCGATTGCCTTGCGGCGTGACCTTGACCCATTGGTTCTGAAACTTGCCGCTGAGATTCTGAGTCATCGAAATTTCTTTGCCGAAGACCCCCATGCGCACGAGCGCTTGGAACCCATTGCAAATTCCAATGACGAGACCGCCCCGCTGGGCGAACGCCGGAAAATCCCAGGCAAGCCCACGCGCGAGCTTGAGCGCCAAGATCTTTCCCGAATTCAAGTCGTCGCCAAAGGAGAATCCGCCCGGCAGCGAAACCACCGCGTAGCGGGAAGAGAGCTGATCCTGCGTGAAGCGTTCGGCGATCAGATCATTGAGATGCCGGATCTCGACATCGAATCCCACTTGAACCAGCGCTCGGCCGGTCTCGACTTCGCAGTTGATGCCGTCCCCGGTGATGACGAGGGCTCGAGGTTTTTTCGTGGCCACGCTCATTCCCAGAACCCTTCCTTCTTCCAAGCCGACCGCAGGTCAGCAACGTTGACGTGCAAGCCGCGACTCCCCTTCCGACGCGCTTCGAGGCGCGCGGTGGAATTGACCGTGCCGACTCTTTGGAACGGGATCCCCAGATCCTTCCACTCGTATTCCAGGATCCCGGCATCCGGATCAGAAACGGTGAGCACGAATCCGTGGAATCCTTCTCCGTAGAAGAACTCCCAAGGCTCGGCCTCCGTTTCGATAACCGCGCCCAAGCCGCGGGCCAGCAGGCCTTCGGCGACCGCGCAAAGCAAGCCACCGTCGGAGATATCGTGAAGTGACCGAATCCGCGCCTGCTCCTTGCCCGACGCGCCACCGATCCAGCCGTAGAGTTTTCGCGCCATCTCCCAGTCCGGCGCAGGAATCCGTCCGGCGACCGTCGGCAACTTTCCGCCCATCATGGTGTGCAGCTCACTCCCGACCAGACCCGTCGTCCGCCCCGTCGGTGAACTCCCAAGCCAATAGATGAAATCACCCGAAGCTTTAAAATCGGAGGTGCGCGAGTACCGGACATCCGTGACCTTCGCCATCGCCGTGACCAGCAGCGTGGGGGGAACAGAAATGCGAATGTCCTTCCCGTGCAGCTTGCCCTGGTAGTCGTTCTTCATGCTGTCCTTACCGGAGATGAATGGCGTGCCGAGCTCGAGTGCCGCCTTCCTCATTCCGTAACAAGCGCGAACAAGTGCCGCCGTGTACTCCGGGCTCTTCACCGGATCCGGCCAGCAGAAATTATCAATGAGCGCGAGGACCGACTCCGGCCGTCCGAACTCCGCGCCGACGGAGAGCACGTTCCGCACGGCCTCATCCACCGAGGCCATCGCCATCCAGTAGGGATCAAAATCCGAGAGCTTCGGATTCAACCCGCATCCGACCGCGATGCCAGCAAACGAGCTCGGCTTCGGCTGCAAAACGCCGCCATCATTGGGACCCGAGACCGCCTGAGGCGTGCCCGGGAGCGCGGTATGCAACGGTTTCACCACGGACGTCCCCTGGACCTCATGATCGTACTGACGGATCAGCCATTCCTTTGAAGCGATGTTGGGGCGACCCAAGAGCTGAAGGAGAACGGGTCCCCCTTCAGTTTCAAAAGACCTTTCCTCGACACCGCCCGTATCGATCTTGCGCGTCCATTCGCCCGTCAGCTCCATGCGCGGGCAGCCACCGTGGAGAAACTCGAGTGGCAGACTCGCCACACGCTTGTCGCCGACCAGGACGTCAAACGACCCCTGATCGGTGAATTCACCGAGATCACTCACGTCCACACCGCGGCGCTGCGCGAGCGCCGTAAACAGGCCCAGCTTCTCCGGCGGCACCGCGAGCGTCATCCGCTCCTGCGATTCGCTGACCACCAGCTCAAAGGGCCGCAAGCCCGGATACTTCACCTTGGCTTTGGTCACGTCGATACTGGCGCCACCCGAGAGACGCGCCATCTCGCCGACGGAAGACGAAAGTCCCCC
>JBEIOW010000208.1:0-4824 GCA_040377385.1 Bacteriovoracaceae bacterium
GCCGGGCTGGACGTCTTCGAGCACGAGCCCGAAATTCCCGCCGCGCTCCGCAAGCTCCCGAATGTCGTCCTCCTACCCCACCTGGGCAGCGCGACGACCGAGACGCGCGAGGCGATGGCGCGGCTGGCGTGCCGGGGCCTCCGCGGGCTTTTGCTTGGCCATCGCATCCCGAACGAAGTAAAATCGAGCCCCTAGCATGAGCAAACCTTCCTCCGGATCCAAAACCGCGATTCAACCCCTTCCGCCAATGAGCCCCGACCGCCGTCGGCTCGTGATTCTCTCGGACGGCACGGGCGAGACGGCCGTTCAGATGGCCAAGGCCGCGATGATTCAGTTTCAGGAAGACGTCTTCTTCACGCGCTACAAAAACGTGCGCAACACTGCCCAGATCGACGCGATCTGCGAAGACGCAGCGAAAGCCAAGGAATTGGTCATCTACACCCTTGTCGCGCCCGATCTTCGCGAATACGTCGCCAAGAAGTGCCGCGATCTGAAAATCTCCAGCATCGATCTTCTCGGCCCGCTGCTCGTCGGCCTGGCGAGCTACTTCGGGCATGAGCCAAAAGCGATCGCCGGTCTATTCCACGATGTCGGCGAGCGCTATTTCATGCGAATCGACGCCATGGAGTACACGATCGCGCACGACGACGGGCGGGACGTGACCCAGCTCGACAAGGCCGACGTCGTGATCCTCGGCATCTCCCGCACCTCGAAGACGCCGCTCTCGATGTACCTCTCGCACCAGGGCTGGCGCGTGGCCAACATCCCACTGATCAAAGACTTCGAGATGCCCAAGGAACTTTTTGAAATCGACCAGCGCAAGATCGTTTGCCTAACGATCGATCCCGAGGATCTGGCGACCATTCGCCGCAACCGGCTCGCCCGCCTGGGCCAGGACAAGGGCGGCGACTACGCGGACATGGAAAAGGTGAACGACGAGATCGAGTACGCCAACGAGCTCTTCCGGAAGAACCGCCGCTGGCCCGTCTTCAACGTCACGGGCAAGGCGCTTGAAGAGACCGCATCAGAAATCATCAAGCTCATGGTCTCGCGTCGACTGACCCCTCCTCACTTCATGGAGACCCGCTAAGATGTGGGTGGGCATGGGCCGAATCGTGCTCGATTTTTACGGAAATACCGACGGGGCGAAGAAACGCCGCCTGATCGACGAGTTTTGCGCTGATCTCCGCAAACAGCACTTCGTCTCCGCTCGCGAAGTCGCGGACTTTGATGATCTTGAACGATGCGTGATCGGGATTTCGGTAGTCATGCCCGAGGACTGGAATGAGGCACGCACGCGCGGACTCATGGAGAAGATCGGCGACTCCGTGGATCGTACGGCATTCGCACGAGTGACGATCGAGGATTACGAGATCACGGAGTTTGGCGGCGAGCCGCTCGCGAGCGATGAGACGCCCTACTCCGAATCGGAACTCAAACAATTCCGCAAAGGCCCGCGGCGCTTCCTGAAGTGAGCCGGTCGCTCACTTTTTCGCGGTCTTGGCCCAAACCAGCATTTCCAGGATCTCTTCGCAGGTCACGGTCGCCGTCCCGCGTTTGCCGACCTCGACGGTCGCCGCCAAATTGGCCAGGACGGCCGCGTCCCTGAGATCAGCGCCCGCCGTGATCGCCAGCGCCAGCACCGAGATCACCGTGTCGCCCGCTCCGGAAACGTCGTAAACCTCGCGCGGCAAAGTCGGGATCAGCGTGACCTGGTCGCGATTTCCGGCCTGAAAGAGCGCCATGCCGTCCTTGCCGCGAGTTAAAACGACGATCTTAGACGCTGTGAGATCCATGAGGCGAAGCCCGGCCTCGCGCAGCGTGCGGTCATCCACGACCTTAACGCCCGACAGCCGCTCCGCCTCCTTGAGATTGGGCTTGAGCAGCGTCGCCCCCCGATACACCTCGATGGGTGTTTGGGGATTGGGATCCACGTACACCGCCAAGCCGAGCGCTCCGGCCGCCTCAAAAACAAAACTCGCCAGGTCGCGAGTGACGACTCCCTTAGCGTAATCTTGAAGAATGACGGCGTCGCAGCGTTTGAGCTCGCGCAAGATCGTCGCGTGAAGTTTTGCTATCGCGGCCTTACTGGGCGCGTGGGTGTCTTCATAATCGATGCGAAGAAGCTGCTGACGATCGGAGACGACACGCTCTTTCAGAACGGTTTTGCGGGAAGAGTCGATCACGAGCGCGCGCGGTGAGATCCGTTCGCGCACGAGCAGCGCTTCCAACTCGGCCGCCGCGCGGTCACGACCGACGGTTCCCACCAGGATCGGACGCCCCCCCAGTACGCGGAGGTTGTCGGCGACATTTGCCGCCAATCCCAGCTTCATCTCTTCTCGTTCGACGCGCACGATCGGTACCGGTGCCTCGGGCGAGATTCGCTCAACGGAGCCGATCGTGTAGCGATCCAAACCCACGTCGCCCACGACGAGTACGCGCTTGGACTTCCATGCGCGCATGATCTTCCGCAAACGCTCGGCGCTCCACTGGCGTGGCATCAGCATTTCGGGAACGGTCGGCTTCTGCTTACGGGTCGTCATGTTCACGATTTTATCTGCCTTCTGCGCCTAAGGACAGGGTCTCCGCCGCTAGATGCGATCTCACTTGTTCGGCCACCGGACTGACTCCGATACTTTGCATGCAGGGGAACGCGTGGCAAACCGGTCCACGACACTTAAACTCCTGGCCGCAAAAAGCATCCGGAACGAACACCGACGCGCGCGACTCATCCGAAACGTAGGGCCCCCATCGCATCGCGCTCTGCACCCGGATTGCCGGATAGAAGCTCACGACTCGCTTGCCCAGGGCTACTGCGAGATGAAGCGGTCCCGTGCTGGGAGCAACGAGCACTTGGATCTGTGAGTACAGACCGGCCAGCTCCTCGATTTCTTGCCCCAGGAAAAAACGCACGATCGCCGAATCCGGACGAGACTCCGCGCCAAGCGCCGCCTCGAACCGCCCCAGCAGGTCCTTTTCGAGCGGACCCGCCGTGATCACCACGCCCGTATCGGGCTCAGTCATGAGTTCACGGGCCAGGGCCGAGTAGTCGGGCTCCGGCCAATTGAGGGCCGAGCCACCCATGCCCGGATGGATCGCGACCCAACGACGTGGCGAGACCTTCTCCCCCGCCCTCGGCGCAAGAAAAGCCTGCGCGCGAATCCGCGCCTCCTCCGTCACCGCCGCTCCGGTCGCAATGGTACGCGAATAGACCCGAACACCGAGGCGCCTCAGCAGCTGGAGATTGTAATCGGCCTCGTGCATCTCCACGAGCGAGCGCCGCTGCCGCACTCCGCGATTAAAGACGAGGAACGAATGAAGCTTGCTCAAGGGCCCGACGCGTGTACGAACGCCCGCCATGAGCAGAGCCATCGCGACTCGCGCCTGGCTTTTTAAAACCACGCCGACTCGGAACCCGCCCGAGCGGATCTCGCGCGCGAGCCGGAAGAATCCCCGGAATCCGCGATGGCGCCCCTCGGGCTCGTAAGTCATGACTTCGTCGACAAAAGGCGAGCCCCGCAAAAGCGGCGCAATCGCCGGACGAACCATCACCGTCAGATGTGACGCCGGATAGTGCCGCTTCAACGCCTCAAAGACCGGCGTCGAAAGAAGGACGTCCCCCAGGCGATCCGGGCGAACGACCAGAACGCGGGTCATTTCTTCTTGCTCCGAGGGCGCGAACCCTTACCGGTGCGCTGATGAATGATGGCTGCCATCGCCGCGACCACTTCATCCAAAGTAAGATTGCTCGTATCCACTTCGATCGCATCTTCCGCCTTTTTGAGCGGCGCGATCGCGCGGGTCGAGTCGGCTTCGTCGCGCGCAGCGATCTGATTCTTGACCTCTTCGAACGAAGGCGCATCCGAACCCATCGCCTCAAGCTCGGCTAAGCGTCGCTTCGCGCGCTCCTCGACCGTGGCCGTGAGGAAAAACTTTACGTCGGCATCCGGAAAAACCACGGTACCGATATCCCGGCCCTCGAGGATCGTTTTGCCGGGACAGCCCATGCGGCGCTGCAAACTCAGCAGCGCGTCTCGCACTCCGGGATAGGCGGAGATGCGCGAAGAAGTCATGCTCACCTCCGGCGTGCGAATCAGGCTCGTCACGTCCTCACCGTTGGCGAAAACGCGGTTGGCGGGATTCTTCCTCGGCATGCGTTTGAATTCGAGCTTCACGGACTGAGCAGTTTTTACGGCGCGCTTTTCGATGCGCTTGCGGTCCTCGTGGTCCCCTCCCATACGGAGAACGAGAAGTGCCACAGACCGGTAGATGGCTCCTGTGTCGACGTGAGTAAACCCGAGCGCCTGAGCGAGGCGTTTCGTGGCCGAACTCTTCCCCGTGCCGGCCGGGCCATCGATCGCAACGACGAAACCCGCCTTCGGGAAGAGCGGATTCTCTGCGGGGGACTTCTTGGCACTAGCCTTCTGCGCGCGAGTCATAAAGATCCGGTCACTTCTTCTTTTTCTTGGTGGATTTGGGCGCGGCCCTTTTCGCGGCGCGCGCTTTCGGGTGGAACTCCTCGCTCCAGGCCCGAATCGCAAAGCGATTCTCTTCGGCGTTGCCAATGCTGATCCGCAGCGCGTGTTTCAGTCCGTAGTTAGTCACCGGGCGCAGGATCACACCCCGGCGGATCAAGCGATCAAACGCCTCGGCGCCCGAGAGCCCCAGCCCACGCTGAACATCCACGAGCAGGAAATTGCCTTGCGAAGGCCAATAGGGAACAGAAAAATCCTTCAAAGCCCTTTCCCACTGAGCCATGCCTTGCTGGTTCAGCTTTACTGCCTTCTTCACGAACGCACGGTCAGCGAGCGCCGCCTCGGCCGC
>JBEIOW010000116.1:0-6562 GCA_040377385.1 Bacteriovoracaceae bacterium
CTTGAAGCTTGGCGGACGGCGATTCAATGATGTTTCGGAGCGCTGCGGTCCTGACGATCGCGCTCTGGCTCGGGGCCTTCTTCTTCCCTTTGCTTGCCGTCTTCTCGCGCGTCCTTGCGGCGGATGGCTCGGTGAGCGAACTTTTATTCTCTCCGTCGGTTCTACAGACCGTGCGCTCGACTCTTTTACAGGCGCTGACGAGTACGGTGGTCTCCGTCCTGCTCGGAATACCATTGGGGTTGGCGATCGGGCGAAGTGCCGTGCGCGGAGATCGATGGGCGCGTCGTGCGCTGCCGCTGCTAGCGATTCCTTACGGAGTGCCTACACTCGCAGTGGCGATGACCGGCATCTTGCTGTTTGGTCGAAGCGGTTGGCTTGCGGGCTGGGGGATTTCGACGGAGCTCGCCTACAGCATGAGCGGAGTCGTTTTTCTCCACGCGCTTTTGAACATTCCTTGGGTCGCGCTTCTGGTCGCGCAGTCGCGCCTCACGATTCCTCGGAGCTGGGAAGAGGCGGCATCCACTCTTGGGGCGGGTCGCGTGGGGCGATTCCGCCGGGTGATTTGGCCATGGGTCAGCTCGACGACGATCTCGACCGCCCTTCAAGTTTTCCAACTTTGTGCCACGAGTTTTGCGCTGGTCCTTCTCTTTGGAGGAGGGCCTCCCGTCGAAACGATCGAAACCGCGCTGGTCGGCGCGGTCAAGGGCGGCTCACTCGACTGGGCGCGTGCCTCCGCGCTCGGCTGTTGGCAGGTCGTGCTGACCGCCGTCCCGTGGGCATGGCTCGCCTGGCGCGAGGCGCGCGATCAGGCGAGGGGTCGCGTGGGAGAAGGGCAGTTCATCGCGCCGAAGGCGGTGAGTAGGGGCCGGCCGCAGAGTGGATTCGTTTTTTTCGCCATCGCAGCACTTTTCGTCCTGCCTTACGGCATTTTTCTGCTCGAAACGCCGCTCGCAAGCGCGCTGGGGGTTGCCTCGACGCCCGAGTTTCAACGGGCCGCACTCAATTCATTCGCGCTCGCAGCGTCTTCGTCGGTATTTGCGCTCAGCTGGGCGGGAGCTGCGGTGTGGGTGCTGATTTCTGTTTCGCGTAAAAACCCCCGCTGGGCTGCGGTACTTCGGACGCTGGCGCTCCTACCATCGGGTGTGTCGATTCTCGTGACCGGCTTGGGATTTTGGTTTGCGTACTCGGCTTGGGTCGATCCCTTTGAGGGGAGTTTTCTCGCGATGAGTGCGTTGCAGGCCACGGCGGTTGCACCTTGGTTGTTTCGAATCCTTTGGCCATCGGCGTTGGGGATTCCGCGGCGTCAGCTTGAGGCCGCAAGAACTCTAGGCGCCTCTCCATCGCTTGCGTTCTGGCGAATCGACGCCCGCCGTTGGCGAGCGCCCGTCTTGACGGCCGCGGCGATCGCTTTTGCCGCCGCGCTCGGCGAGGTTGCGGCCTATAGTTTGTTTGGAGCCGAGGGGAGCGAGCCCTTGCCGCTTTTAGCCGCGCGGTGGATGGGTCGTTATCGTTTCGAGGACGAGCAGGCCGTGACGGCGTGGATTCTGCTGGGATCCGGTGGGTTGCTCGGCGGAGTGCTGGCCTGGAGCTACCGGGTGCGGCACTAAAGGCTTCGGCTTAGAAAAGGATGGCTCTGATTTGCAGTCGACATTGACCGTTCAAAATTTAGTGAAGCGAGTCGCCGACCTGCGAGTCGAAGCTACGTTCTCAGTCGGGGCGGCTGAGCGAATCGCGCTCCTGGGTCCCAGCGGTTGCGGAAAGACGACGCTGCTGAGGACGGTAGCGGGGTTAGAGCCCTTGGATTCGGGAACGATTCACCTCCAGGGCGAAGACCTCTCCGATCGGCCCCCGGAGTCGCGCGCGCTCGGCGTTGTTTTTCAAGATCAGGCGCTCTTTCCTATGCTGACCGTTCTCGAGAACGCGGCATTCGGATTGGAGATGCGCGGCGTGTCGCGCACCGCGCGTGAGCCTGAGGCGCGCACTTGGTTGGAGAGAGTAGGATTGGCGTCGCGCGAGCGAACGCCGATTGCCCAGCTTTCGGGAGGCGAACGGCAGCGACTCGCGTTGGTTCGTGCCTGGATCTGGCGGCCGAAGGCCCTCCTCCTGGACGAGCCATTTTCTGCGCTCGACAGCGAAATGCGTCAAAGCTTGCGCGCACTCGTGAAGGAGCTTCACACGGCCTTTCCGGTGCCGCTTCTTTTTGTGACGCATGACGAAGAAGAGGCGCAGGATCTCGGCACGGATCGCATTCGTGCGGAAGTTCTTCCGGGTGTCGACGGAGCGCCAGGCGTTCGACGCTTTCTCCGCGGAATCCCGTGACTTTTTCCTGTTTTCGCGTTGACCGTCCCTTCGCGAATCCCTTAATGTCGAGGCACATTCCCGTATTATTTTTTACATGCTGAACTGTTTTTTTAAACGATTGCTTAAATCGGAACGGAACTCATGAGCGCTCATCCGACCTTCAAAAATCTCAAGGCCCCCACCCAAGGCGAACGCATCACGATCTCGAACGGGAAGCTGACCGTTCCGAAGAATCCGATCGTTCCATTCATCGAAGGCGATGGTACGGGACCCGACATTTGGAAGTCCTCGCAAGCCGTTTTCGATGCTGCGGTTCAAAAGGCTTACAAAGGCGATCGCAAGATTGAGTGGCTCGAAGTTTACGCCGGCCAGAAATCGTTCGACCAGTATCAAGATTGGCTGCCCGAAGACACGCTCACGGCTCTTCGTCACTACTTGGTTTCGATCAAGGGTCCGCTCACGACACCGATTGGCGGCGGCATTCGCTCCCTCAACGTTGCGCTTCGGCAGATGCTCGACCTCTACGTTTGCCTGCGCCCGGTGCGTTGGTTCAAGGGTGTGCCTTCTCCGGTCAAGACGCCGAACAAAGTCGACATGACGATTTTCCGCGAGAACACCGAAGACATCTACGCGGGCATCGAGTTCGAAGCCGGCACCGAGAGCGCCAAGAAGGTCATCGAGTTCCTCAAGACGAACTTCCCGAAGGACTACGCCAAAATCCGATTCCCGGAGACGGCCTCGATCGGCGTGAAGCCGGTTTCGGAAGAGGGAACGTCGCGCCTCATGCGTGCGGCCGTGGAATACGCTCTGATCAACAAACGCAAATCGGTCACGATTGTCCACAAGGGCAACATCATGAAGTACACCGAGGGTGGCTTCCGCAAGTGGGGTTACGCGCTCGCCGAGAAGGAGTTCGGTTCTAAAGTCTACACCTGGGAAACCTGGGAGAAGACCAAGGCCGAAAAAGGCGAAGAAGCGGCAAACGCTGAGCAGAAAGCCGCCATCGCTGCCGGAAAGGTCATCATCAAGGACTCGATCGCCGACATCACCCTCCAACAGGTGCTCACGCGCCCCGAAGAGTTCGACGTCATTGCGACGCTCAACTTGAACGGCGACTACCTCTCGGACGCATTGGCCGCGCAAGTGGGCGGCATCGGCATCGCGCCCGGTGGGAACATCAATTACGTCACCGGGCACGCGGTCTTCGAAGCGACGCACGGCACGGCCCCCAAGTACGCCAACCTCGACAAGGTCAATCCGGGGTCCGTCATTCTCTCGGGAGAGATGATGCTCCGGTACATGGGCTGGACCGAAGCGGCGGACCTCATCATCAAGGGAATGGATGGCGCGATCGCGTCCAAGAAGGTCACCTACGACTTCGCCCGCTTGATGAAGACGGAAGAAGGCGGCGCGAACGTGCAAGAAATCGCCTGCTCGGCTTTTGGGCAAAATATTATCGCTCACATGTGATCGCTGGCCTTAGGGCGAGCATCCGTTTCACTTTAGGAGAACTTCCATGTCGAAGACCCCCGTACGAGTTGCAGTGACCGGCGCCGCCGGACAGATCGGTTACAGTCTGCTTTTCCGGATCGCGAGTGGTGAAATGCTCGGCAAGGACCAGCCCGTTATCCTCCAAATGCTGGAGCTTCCGCAGGCCCAGAAGGCGCTCAAGGGCGTGATGATGGAGCTCGAAGACTGCGCGTTTCCGCTCCTCACGGACATGGTGGCGAGCGACGACCCAAACGTCGCGTTCAAAGACGCCGATGTCATCCTTCTTGTGGGAGCGAAGCCCCGCGGACCAGGCATGGAGCGCAAAGATCTCCTGAGCGAGAACGGTAAGATCTTCATCGCCCAGGGCGACGCGATCGGTAAACACGCCAACCCGAACGTGAAAGTGCTCGCCGTCGGCAACCCCTGCAACACCAACGGTTATATCGCGATGAAGACCGCCATGAAGCACGGCCGAGTGAAAGCCAAGAACTTCACGGCCATGCTCCGCCTCGACCACAATCGCGCTCTCTCGCAACTCGCGCTCAAGACTCGCAAACCCGTCGCCAGCTTCCGTAAGCTCGTCGTTTGGGGCAACCACAGCCCGACCATGGTGCCGGATTTCCGCTTCGCGACCTCCGGCAGCGAGCCCGTCACGAAGCTGGTCGGTGACGACGTCTGGACCAAGGAACATTTCATGCCGACCGTCGGCAAGCGCGGCGCGGCCATCATCGAAGCGCGTGGCTTGTCTTCGGCGGCATCAGCTGCCAACGCCGCGATCGACCACATGCGCGACTGGTGGCTCGGCTCCAAAGGGGAGTGGGTTACGATGGGCGTGCCCTCGGACGGCTCCTACGGTGTGCCTGAAGGAATTCTCTTCGGTTTTCCGTGCACGACCGAGAATGGCGAATACACGATCATCAAGGACCTCAAGATCGAGGGCTTCCATCAAGAGAAGTTCGCCGCGACCTTGAAGGAACTTGAAGAAGAGCGCGCGGCCGTCGCCCCGTTGCTGGGCTGATCATCGAAGTTATTTGAGAACGACCGAAGGAAAGATCGAATGAACATTCACGAGTACCAGGCCAAGCAGCTCCTCAAGCAATTCAACGTCCGTGTTCCGGAAGGACGCTTGGTCGAGGAAGGGGCCGACGTTGCTAAACGCGCCGAGCGTGCCGCCTCCCAGTTGCAGGAAGAACGTAAAAATTCTGTTTGGGTCGTGAAGGCGCAGATTCATGCCGGAGGCCGCGGTAAGGCGGGCGGCGTAAAGGTGTGCAAAGACATTGCCTCGGTGGGTGCTGCCGCCCAAGAAATCGTTGGCAAGACGCTCGTGACTCCGCAGACGGGCGCACAAGGCAAGAAGGTGCATAAGGTCTGGATTGAAGAGGGTTCTGACATCGCCAAGGAGTTCTACCTCGGCGTCGTGACGGATCGCTCGCTCGCGGAGGTCGTGATGATGGCCTCCACCGAGGGCGGCATGGAGATTGAGGAGGTCGCCGCAACCCATCCCGAGAAGATCGTGAAGGTGGCCATTGATCCGACGACCGGATTCCAGGCGTTCCACGGCCGGAAACTCGCGGCTGCGCTCGGTTTAGCTCCCGAGCTGACCAAAGAGGCGATCGCGTTCTTTCACGGAGTGTATCGGTGCTACATGGAGAAGGACTGCTCGCTCGTCGAGATCAATCCCATGATTCTCACAAAGAAGAACGAGATTATGGCGCTCGACGCGAAGTTTAACTTCGACGACAACGCTCTCTACCGTCACCCCGCCCTCGTCGAGATGCGTGACCTGAAGGAAGAGAACGAGCAGGACGTCGAAGCTTCCAAGTTTGAGCTCGCCTACATCGCGCTCGACGGCAACATCGGCTGCCTCGTCAACGGCGCCGGTCTTGCGATGGCGACGATGGACATCATTCAACTGCACGGTGGCTCTCCGGCCAACTTCCTGGACGTCGGCGGCGGTGCTTCGAAGGAAAAAGTCGCCAACGCCTTCAAGATCATCCTCAAAGATCCCAAAGTGAAGGCGATTCTCGTCAACATTTTCGGCGGAATCATGAAGTGCGACATCATCGCCGAGGGCGTCATCGCGGCCGCCAAGGAGCTCCAGCTCAAGGTGCCACTCGTCGTCCGCCTCGAAGGCACGAACGTCGAAAAAGGCCGCGAGATCCTCGCTAACTCCGGACTGAAAATTACACCCGCGGACGGCCTGACCGACGCGGCCAAAAAAGCCGTCTCAGCTGCTCAATAACAGAGGCGAAGGGAACCTAAGCATATGGCTATCTGGGTAAATTCGACTACGAAGCTTCTCGTCCAAGGGATCACCGGTTCGCAGGGTCAGTTTCACGCCCTCGGCTGCAAGGCCTACGGCACGAATGTCGTCGGCGGCGTGACGCCGGGACGCGGTGGACAAAACGTGGAAGGCATTCCGGTTTTTAACGGCGTCGAAGAGGCCGTGAAGAAAACCGGCGCCAACGCCACGATGATCTTCGTCCCGCCTTCGGGCGCGGCCGATGCGATCTGCGAAGCAGCCGATGCGGGAATTTCGTTGATCGTTTGCATCACGGAAGGGATTCCCGTCCGCGATATGCTCGCGACCAAGCGTTTTCTACAAAGCACGAAGTCGCGCCTGATCGGCCCGAACTGCCCCGGCATCATCACGCCCGGACAGTGTAAAATCGGGATCATGCCGGGCCATATCCATCTGGCGGGTAAGATCGGCGTCGTCTCGCGCTCCGGCACTTTGACGTACGAAGCAGTCCATCAACTCACGAAGCTC
>JBEIOW010000477.1:0-2360 GCA_040377385.1 Bacteriovoracaceae bacterium
CCGGGACGTAACCGAGCGATCCATCCCCGTACTGCCGAATCCGCTGGATCACCGTCTCCACGTGCGCTTTGGCCCGCCGCGCCCGCTCGATGTCGGCTAGGCTCCCGCCGATGCGCTCGTGCGTCCGCTTCGCCGTCCGCTCCAGCGTCTCAAAGAGATACCGCGTGGGGGCCAGAGCGCTCACCGCCCGCTCGGTTTGCCCTTCGGCGTAAAGCAGGTGCGCCACGTGCGCCATCCGCACAAACTCGATCATGCTTCGGCAGGCCAGGGCCACGCCCTTTTCGGCTTCATCGTCGGTGGGAAAGTAGATTTAGGTTCAAATTGGTCGCTGGGCAAGATTTTCGAAAAAATTTTCCCGCAAGCCTTGACACGACCTGGCCGGGGGGGGGGTAACGTTCCTTTATGCGACTTGCATTAGTAGCGATCGGGACCCTTTCCATTCTGAGCAGCGCTTTCGCTCAGACTCAATACAACCCTTTCGATGAGGAGAGGATTCCGTGGAAAATTTACATCGGATCGAAGCCTTTCAGCGGCTGCTCAGGGCGAGGTACCGTTTCCCATACCGTAACTCCGATCTTTGGGTCGTGGCAGCGGTGGCAGGCTGGGACGCCTGGTAAGTACACCACACAATCACCGCTCCCGGCGATGACGTACTCAACGAACTCTGGCACTGAGCCAGGAACCTATCCCTACGATTACAAGATTGGCTTCTATGGGACCGTGTACTTCTTCCTCGAGAACAGCCAGCACCCATACGCAAGCATGCCGGATTTGTTACCGACTACACCATACGAGCAGAGTATTACTTTGCCGTACAACTACCTTTCACATGACGTCACCGAATATGCGTGTAGCGTCACTGGTGCGCCCGAGTAAACTTCGAAGGCATGAAATCATTGTCGTTGATGCCGATTCTGGTGGCCATGCTCTCTTGCCAGAGCATGGCCCAGCCGGCCACCCCGGTTGACCCTGGATCCACTCTAAACCAAGATGAACTTCGCAAGCTATGGGAAGCTCATCCGGGGCCTCTCATCCTTGATGCGCATAATTGGTATCCGTCCGATGTCAGCACAGCGGAGGACGGGACGATCCGGGCGGAAAGCCTGGCGGAAGTCGCCCAGATGTCGCTGCGCCGCCATGTGGTGGAGGGCCGCGCGGATGTTTTGGCGCGGCGGAAGGACGTACCTTCTTTGATGGCCGCTGGTGAAATAGCCGGGATATGGGATTTCGTCCGGACCCGAGCAGACGTATTGTTTAAAGGTCTAAGCTTTCAGCAACTTTCAGGTGAAGAGCGCGAACTGGTTCTTTCCGCATCCCGGGCAAACCCTAGTGTGAATCAGGCTGTTCAAGATCGTAGAGACGACCCCCTGTACCTGAAGGCTATAATCTCGTTTTTGCAGGAAGGCGAGGATAGGACCTTTTTCACGATTTCGCAGAAGGCCAACCGACAGCCAAGTACGCGACCCTCTGGGCATGCCGAGTGGATGACGCCAAAATCAACTGCGGAGGAACTTCCGAAGTCTTTAGATTTTGGGGAAGGTCGGTTACTTTCCGTCCAACAAACGGTGGCTATTCTGTCGGATATGGGTTATACGTGCCGCTACGACGCCCGGCTTTCAGAGTTCAAGGTCTTCCTGAAAGGAAAATTCACGACCTCGGAAATGCTAGATGGTTTGCGCGAGGTTCTCGATACGATTCCTTTCTTTGTCCAGGATCGTCGTTCGATTGTAAAGGATTCAGCTGCTACTTATCGGGAATTGGTCATCAGGGGCCTGATGGAAGAGGGCTTCCCTCAAGAACTTGCGGAGCGAATTGGCGACGATGGCAGGGCGAAGTTCACGCGGGCAGAACTTATGAACGTTCCCATCATTGCGAGGCGATTCGGCCCCGTTTGGCGGGATCTTACAGTGGAAGAGAGCATCACGGCAAAACTTATGCTGTACGCGGATTGCGGAGAGGATTGGGTCACGCCGTTGCCAGGAGGGCGAATGTGGTCCGGCCATACTGGGATTTGGCGTCGAGTAGTAACTCCAGGCTAGCCTTTGTAGCACCTCACGGGCGACCCCAAGCATTGACAATCCACCAGCTCGCCTGGTCGTGCGGCATAAAGTTGGGGTGGGTCAGCACGGTCCACGCCGGGACGTAACCCAGCGACCCATCCCCGTACTGCCGAATCCGCTGGATCACCGTCTCCACGTGCGCCTTGGCGCGCCGTGCCCGCTCGATGTCGGCCAGGCTCCCGCCGATGCGCTCGTGCGTCCGCTTCGCCGTCCGCTCCAGCGTCTCAAAGAGATACCGCGTGGGGGCCAGAGCGCTCACCGCCCGCTCGGTTTGCCCTTCGGCGTAAAGCAGGTGCGCCA
>JBEIOW010000214.1:0-4732 GCA_040377385.1 Bacteriovoracaceae bacterium
GCCGTAGACTTTACGGATTCGCCGCAAAAGCTGATGGAGACGATCTTCCAGCTCCAAAAATGCATGTCCTTCATCCGGCCACAGCCAGGACAGCGCTGATGGAATTGAGATCCCCCAATCTCCGGCGATTTCTAGGCCGGCGATCAGTCGGACTTCCTTAGGCAAACCCCGATACGCGCATCCGTTGGCTGAGTACTCTTCGGCCGCAAGATCGACCCTTAGCCCCGCGTCTTTCGTACCAAACGACGTGGGTTCGGGTTTTGCCAGAAGAGCGGCGAAGCCAGTCACCCAACCCGGGTAGTGGGGCAAGCGCCTCGCTTCTTCGAGAGACGCCAGTCCTCGTTCGACTCGCAGACGAACGATGTCTCCCCAAGCTTCGGGGCGAACCGCGCTGGTCCGAAAATATTCCTCCGCGCGTTTCATAAGCGCATCTCCCCGAACCGAATCACCGAGAGCCGCCAAAACGTAGCCCATCCATTTATCCAAGACGGCAGAATCTGGCGAGGGGTCGCCTTCCGGAAACCAGTATCGCGCTTTCTCGAGGCTGTTTTGAGCTTCATCGAATCGCCTGGCTCTTGCGAGATATTCACCCTCCGCCGATGCGCAGATTCCCAGCAGAAGCGGTTCCGTCGATACATGAGTGATCCGACGTACTTCAAGAATAGCGTCCGCTTCGTTGCCCGATTGCGCCAGTGCGTCCGCGAAACTCACGCGGCCGAGTCGCTCGAAGTATCCCGTCGGATTCTTCTCGAGCTTCGCCATGCGTTCATAATGAGTGATCGCTTCGGCCGGCGAAAACTGCGTTAGAAAAATTTCGCCCGCCACCCGATGGTCGGCGGCCTGCTTCAGCTGCAGCCGACGCAGGAGTGCGACGGCGATATCTCCGGCTCCCATCGCGTTCAACATCCAGGCGGCCCAAAGAACTTTGCGCCCAAGTGGAGAGTCTCCAGAGATTTGCGAAGGAAGGCGCTCATCCCAAGCGACGAGCCGGAAGGCTTCGCGGTAGAGTCCCAGGCGCCGATACCAATCGCAGGCTTCGAAGATCGCGGACTGGCTCTTCCCTGCACTCCTCAGAAAGAGGGGGATCTCCTCCCGCGCGCGCTGAACCTTCTTCTCAAGAACCCAGCCCTCGATACGCTTGCGTCGTTCGTCTGAGTTCTTCCGATCTTTGCTCATCCCTCTGCTTTCCTTGCTGAATTCATTATGAAGCAAATAGGGTCATTACTTCCATTTTTTCTCAGGTGAAACAGAGTCGCCCTTTCCGTATAACGCAATGCAGCAACACTCCTTGTGAAAAGATGCTGGGTGATGGACACCTCCCGGCATCCTCCCCGGGGGTCGGGGAAAACGCACACTCCCCCCGATCCCCGGGACCTTTTTTGATCATGAAATCAAAAGGTTCCGGGCCATTCTCACTCACTCATTAATGTTGACTAATTAAGTCAGGTTTTATACTCTCCGCGCAACATGAAGCATCTAAAATTTGCCGCCTGTCTCCTTGGGTTTGCTCTCTTCGCCGCTCCAGCTCCCTCTCCGGCGGCTAACGGCGTTGGACGCGGCGGTGGCGACCTCGTCATGACTCGCTTTATGAATGCGGCCCATCTCGCGCAGCTGGGGATGGAGGCCTACCGCTTCCAAAATTCCATCCAAACGAGCGGGCTCCAGGCCTACCGCTCAGGGTGGTCAGAAGTGCTCAAAAACCTTCACATCGAAATCGGTGAAGGAAGCAAGCAGGGCGCCTACCTTTCCCGGTCGGTACTCGCGCGACTCCTCCCACCCACAATCGAACAACGTCTCCGAGGCGCTCCTGATCCGGAAAGCACGATTCTCATCAATCGTTCCGCAATGGAAAACTTCTCCGTGGACCAAACCAAAGCGGTTGCTGAAATTCTACGAATCACGGGAGAGATCGCCGGAGTGCCCGTGCAGACCCTGAACTCACCCCTCATTACGGACATCGCTCGCGCTGGCATCCAATCGAGTCAACGCGCGATGAGGTCAGCGCCAAGGGGCTCCGCCGCTGCGAAGGCGTCCGCGCTCCTTCTGCGCGCAAAGAAGATGGCCATCGCACGACTAAGCGCCGCGCCCGCCGGTGCCGACGACGTAGAGATCGATCGTCAACGCGGCCAGATCCTTTCCAAACTTAAAGCGCTTCAGCTGGGCGAAACACTCTTCCTATCCAACCTCCGCATCGCAGAAGCGGGACGGCCGAAAGCCGCCTATGCGAGCTCACTTCGGGTCGTCGATGCGACGTTGTTGGGCCTTGCGCTGGGTGGTGTAGGTGCGGTTGCTCAGTCAAGCTCTGGCGAACTCAGTCTCCCTCAGGTTTTTGTGAGCCTTCCCTACCTGAAGCAATCCAAGCCCTCCGAAGAGGAGCTCGCCGTACTTCTCATTCACGAAGCCGGGCATCTCGCCGGGATCGAAGGCCCAAGCACGCATGAGCGGCTCGACCGCTACGCGGCATGGATCATCTTGCGGCGCCGTTGAGGCCGCAGCCTGGAGCTCGCTGAGGCTGAGGTTTGCAGCCCAGGAACCGTCTCAGGCCAGCGTCCCGGCCCATAGACAGTCCGATTCGAAAACGCGCCCCCGGATGGGCATCGCCGTGGGCCATCTTTTCCGGAGAGGAACAGAAAAGGCCGAATGAGCGGCGAAGCTCGCCGATCGCGCGTTTTGCATCGTAACCGCGACGGCGAAAACTTTCTGTAACGGCCTGCACGGCCCAGTAATCAGCAGAAATTTCGCCAAGGCTGTGCTTCATCTGCTCATCAGAAACGCTACCTTCGAAGAAATGGAAGTACCGATCCCGAGGAAGCTCGTGCCGGAAATGGTCGCTAACACAAGCCTTCATCCGTCCGTAAGCCTTCGGAAATTTAGAACCGTCTATGGAATGCCCCATCTCATGGGTTGCAACCTGGCGAAAAAAATTAAGAATCACCGTCGGGGACGGCCGAACTGCGCGGGCAATCCCATAGAAGAAGAATCCCGGCACCAGCGTCAATGCATGCATGCTTGGAAAATAGAAGGCGTTGATCTGTAATCCGTCGCGCCCAAAATAGTCTCCCGGATGGATCCACTCGCCCGTGCTCGAAGCAAATTCACTGGGCGTAAGGATACGAATCGTCTTGAGACGATCAATCATCATTAATTTCGCGGACGCGGTGAGCGTGCCAGATTGCCTTACGGCAGCCATGAGATCCTCTCGACTCTCCTGCATGGCTTCACGCCACTGTCTCGTCGTGATTTTCATTTCACGAAACATCTCTTCTTCCAGGACTCTCATGTAACGCGCGTTGCGCAGGGCCTGCGCCTTCGTCGGAGGAGATTTGTCAGGCGGAGCACGGCTCAGCTCAGGATAAATCCAGCTGCCATCCGCGCCTTGTTCGGCGATTCTCGAGTAGACACGAATCAATACATTCTTCATCGCGTCTACGGTCTTTGCTTCATCATAGGAGTCATTCGTCGTTCCGCAGACGAATGCATAAGGGTCTTCACAAAACGTAACCACGACACTGGCCGACGCGAATCCCGGGCAAGCAAAGAAGCCGATCAGTAGGCCTCTGCGCCAAAGGTCGCGAGCCCACTTTCTTTTTCTCAGACTGTTCTCTGCATTTTTTTTACGAAACCCGTCCATGCGCGACGAAGTGCAATCACTAGACCGATTTAGTCAAAATATAAAACTGTTTAATTACAATAATTTAAGTAGTCGTTCGAATTATTCAACTGGGCTAATTCTTACATAATAGGTTGGTAATTTCGATAAGATGACTCAGCACACGCGACGCATTGCATGTGCTGCAAGCACCCCTTAGACTATCTGGTATGAACTCCAAAGCTTCAGGATCCCCAGCGAGCGCACCAACCGGTAAACCGTCTTGGCGTCGCAAAAAGTATCTCATCAACCCGGAGTTCCAACTCACGGTGATGGGATTCTTCATCGGCCTCGCGCTCTTCACGATCCTCATTTTTTACTGGGCCTTCCGACTCGTGTTCGGGAATTTCATCGAGCAAGCCCAAGAAATGGGACTGCCGCAGGGACATCCCATCTTTCAATTTTTGCAGGATCAGCAGTCCACGATGAACCTGATCATCATGACGACTTCGCTGCTGCTATTTGTTTTCCTGGTCGTAGGTGGCCTGCTTTTGTCCCACCAGATCGCAGGACCACTCTACCGGCTCAAGAAGCACATGGAGATGATCGGCGACAAAGAGGAGTTCCCGAATCTGAGCTTTCGGAAAAAGGACTTCTTTCAGGACCTGCTCCCACCGATCAATACCGTTCTCGAAAGACTTCGCAAAAGCTCGAAGCGCGGCTGATCGCGAATCCTCAACTCGATCTAAAAAGTGTAAGTGACGGCGAAATTCGCGCCGACCCGGCTGAAACCGTAGGTCGACTCAAGCGTCGATGAGTTCCTCATCCACTCGACCCCGCTGAGCACGCTCCACTTACGATTCAACATCCAGGTAGCAGTGGCCTGCACGAATATCTGCTTATCGGTGCGGCTCTCCGGTTGGCGATCCGGATAGCGAGAATGCGTGTACATGAACAGACCGACTAAGTTCAACTTCTCCGAGAGCCGCATACGGTTCGAAAAATCGACAGCTACCGCTTTGGCGAGGAACTCGGTCCCTTCCGTTCCATTGTCGGAGTACTTTACTCAACCGGAAGGAATCCACCACTTCTTGCCACTTTCCTGCGAGAGACTGACTCTAATGGATTTGGAGGTAACGCTAC
>JBEIOW010000587.1:0-1568 GCA_040377385.1 Bacteriovoracaceae bacterium
CGATCGGCGGAAGGCATCGCCAATTTGCTCGGCACCGTCACCTTGGTGCTGGATGATCCGGAAAGGTTTCAGGATGATCTGCGGAAATATTCGAGCGTAACTCTCGAGCAGATCCAATCGGTGGCTCGCCGCTATCTGACGCCGAATTCACGGACCGTGCTCACCTTGGTCCCGGGAGTGGGCCAATGAGGCATCTTTTCAGAAGAAATTTGAAATGGGTTGGATGCGCAGCGGTTGTCCTGATGACTACCGGTGCACCCGTATTCTCCTCCGCGAACTCGGATGTGCCTACGCCAGTCGTTCAGACGGTTCTTCCTGAACCAGTGCTCGAGCGTCTGCCCAATGGGCTCACGATCGCCTGGTATCTCGACGAGAAACTCCCATTTATCGACCTTTCGCTTTCTTTGCCCCTGGGCTACCGGGATGATCCGGCTGGCAAATCGGGACTCGCCGAACTTTTCTCGCAGTCGCTGGACCGTGGGGCTGGCGGCTTGAGCGCGCAGCAACTCTCCGACCGATTCGAAAATCTTGGGGCCTCCCGCGGCGTCTTTGTCGAAGAAGATGTGTTTAGCATCGCGGTTGGCGGACTCAGCCAAGACACGGGCAGCTTGGTCGACTTGTTGGGTAAGCTCGCACTTGAGCCGGCGTTTCCGGAGGATGAGATTAAGCGCGAGAAAGAGCGCCTGCTGAATCGTTGGCGCCATCTGGGAGATCACGCCAGCACTCTCGCAACGCTTGCGTTTCACCGCGCGAGCCGCGGCGGTACTCCATACGGCCGCGGGAACTTCCTCACGCCCAAAGAATTTTCCCGGATCACTCGCGCGGATGTCGTGGATTTCTACGAGAAGCGATTCCGGCCGCAGGGAGCCGTCCTGCTCGTGGTGGGACGCGCCGATCGGAATCGTCTTTCGGCTGAGCTTCGAGCGCGCTTCGACGGATGGAAGCCGACTTCGGTGGCCAATCCGAAGTATGTCCTCTATCGCGATCCGCTGTTTGCCAAGAAGGGCACGCTGTCGAATCCACTGGTGTACGTCGTGCATCGGCCGGACTCGAGTCAGACGCAGGTTCGGATCGGACTTCCGGCGCCGACGCTGCGAGATCCTCGTCGGCACGTGATGGCGGTCGCAAACGCCCTGTTGGGTGAAACCTTCCACAGCCGGCTCAACGGCGAGATTCGCGATAAACTTGGCCTCACCTACGGGATCAGCAGCCGCATCGCGCAGAGCGAACACGCATCTGGGCTGGTGATTGCTTCGTCCACGCGCACGGAGTCGACGGGTGAGCTGATTCGAAAGACCTTGGCGACGGTTCGCGCCTTTCGAGATGGAAAGATCACCGAAGAGGAGATTCGGGAAACCCGATCCTATCTGATCGGAGGATTCCCACTTTCAGTGGCTACATTGAATGGCGTGGCCGGTCGCTGGCTCAACGGATTTCTCTACGGCTTAGGTCCCGATTATCTGAACGGCTTTGTTTCTAAGATCGCCGCAGTGGAGCGGGCGGAAGTGCTGAGGGCGCTCGGACAGCATTGGGCCGCGCCTGAGCTCACGATCGTGGTGGCGGGCGAC
>JBEIOW010000294.1:0-3760 GCA_040377385.1 Bacteriovoracaceae bacterium
TGAAGTTTGCGCTCATCGAACCCTTGCGTGATCTTTTTAAAGATGAAGTCCGCGCGCTCGGCAAAGTGATCGGCGTGCCGACGGACTTCCTCTCGCGACATCCGTTCCCGGGTCCAGGTCTCGCCGTCCGTGTGCTCGGCGCCGTCCGTCGCGAGTCGCTCGACATCCTCCGCCAGGCGGACGAGATCTTCATTCAGTCGCTGCGGGACGAAGGAATCTACGATCAGATCTGGCAGGCGTTCGTCGTGTTCCTGCCGATTAAATCAGTGGGCGTGCAAGGGGATGGGCGGACCCATGACAACGTGGTCGCGCTGCGGGCGGTGACCTCGCACGATGGTATGACGGCGGACTGGTTTGCGTTCGACCCGAAGTTCCTTGCGCGCGTATCCAACCGGATCTGCAACGAAGTCCGCGGGATCAATCGCGTGGTCCTGGATATCTCGTCCAAGCCACCGGCGACGATCGAGTGGGAGTGATCCGGACCCATGCGTCGTAAGGCGGTCTCCGCCGGGCTGGGTGTTTTCACGGTGGGCGACGGAGTTTAGATAACTCTAAGCGTCAATTGTCCCGATCCATTGCCCTTTGCCTCAGGGCTGCTACAACTCCCGGACCGATGTCGTTCGTCCATTTACGCGTGCATACCCAGTTCAGTTTGCTGGAAGGAGCCATCCGCTTGCCGGAGCTCTTCGAACGCGTGAAGTCCCTCCAGATGCCCGCTGTGGCGCTCACCGACACCGGCAATCTTTTTGGTGCGATCGAGTTTACGAACGCCGCGAAGAAGGCCGGCGTGAAACCGATCCTCGGGGTGGAGATCAACTACGCGCCTGCGGGCCGATCGTCGTTGATCGCGCCAGCGGCGTCGGCTGTCGGGGGCGCTCAGGTGATGAGCACCGCGCCCAAAGCTTTCAAGCTGCTCCTGCTCGCCAAATCTTTCCGCGGTTACCAAAACCTTTGTCAGATCGTCACGCGCGCCTACACGGAAGCGCCGGTGCCGGCGAAGGGCCAGCCCGCGGTCCCGAAGGCCGTCATTGACTGGGAGCTCCTCGAAAAATACTCCGAGGACTTGGTCGTGCTCTCGGGTTGTATCCGGGGCCACATCCCGTACCTGCTTCTTACGGGTGAGGAGTCCGAGGCCATCGATCAAGCCAAGCGGTTCCAACAGAAGTTCGGAGAGGACTTCTACTTCGAGCTCGTGGACTCGGGTTTGGGCGAGCAGGAGAACGTCAACTCGCAGCTCTTCTCGCTTGGCGAGAAGCTCGGGATTGCGTGTGTTGCCACCACCAACGTCCACTACTTGGACCCGAAGCACGCCGAAGCGCATGAGGTTCTGCAATGTATCGAGAGCGGGCGCAACCTCGACTTCGATCGCCCGAAGAGCCTCGTACCGGCCGAATTTTACCTCAAGCCCGCCGAGCTCATGGCGGAGCGATTCGAGCAGTTTCCCGGGGCGTGCGAGAACACGCTGAAGATCGCTGCTAAGTGCGAGCTCAAGTTTCCGTTCAACGACGAGAAGGGGCGGACGATTTACCGCCTGCCGAAGTACCGTCCACTCGGCGTGGCCAAGGACGCCGAATTTGACGAGCTGAGTTTCTTCCGCGAGCAATCTCGGAAGGGACTCGACGCGCGCTTCCTTGAACCCTCGTTCGAGAAGACGCGGACCAGCGCGGAGTGGGGGACGCTCGAGAAGGACTATCGCGAACGCCTGGAGATTGAGCTCGCGATGATCGAGCGCACAGGCTTCTTGGGCTATTTCCTCATCGTCGCCGACTTCATCGGCTGGGCGAAGGACAATGATATTCCGGTCGGGCCTGGGCGGGGCTCGGGCGCGGGTTCGATCGTCGCATGGGCGCTTCGGATCACCGACATTGATCCGATCCGGTTCAACCTTCTCTTCGAGCGGTTCATCAATCCCGAGCGGATCAGCATGCCCGACTTCGATATCGACTTTTGTCAGGATCGCCGGGGCGAGGTGATCCAGTACGTCGTCGATAAATATGGCAAGGACAACGTCTGCCAGATCATCACGTTTGGAAAACTCCAGGCGCGCGCGGCGCTGAAGGACGTAGGTCGGGTTTTCGGGCTCACTTTCGCCGAGACGGATTCGCTCACCAAGCTCATGCCGGAGGAACTCGGCATCACGATCGCCGAAGCGATCGAAAAGGAGCCGCGCTTCCGCGAGAAGATCGAGCAGGAGCCTCGCCTCGCGAAGGTCGTCCAGTACGCACTCGAACTCGAAGGTCTCTCCCGCAATGCGGGCGTGCACGCTGCCGGCGTGATCATCACCGAAGAGCCGGTCGTGACCTATTGTCCGCTGTACGTTGGGCGCGAGTCGGATCTCGTTTGCCAATACGACAAGGACAGCGCCGAGAAGATCGGTCTCGTTAAATACGACTTCCTAGGTTTGAAGACCCTCACCGTGATCGATCAAGCGGTGAAGCTCGTACGTCAGACGGCTGAGCCGGGCACGCCCGCTGCGGAGTTTACGCTCGCGCGGATGCCTTACGACGACGCCAAGGTTTTCCAGCTGATTAGCTCGGGCGATACCGACGGCATCTTCCAGGTCGAGAGCTCTGGCATGAAGGACCTGTGCTCACGCATGGTTCCGAGCGTGATCGACGACCTCACCGCCATCTGTGCCCTCTATCGCCCGGGCCCGCTCGGCTCCGGCATGGTCGACGACTACATCGACCGCAAGCACGGGCGAAAAGCCGTGCACTACGAAGTCGCTGGCCTCTCGACGATCCTGAACGAGACCTACGGCGTGATCCTCTACCAAGAGCAGGTCATGCAAATCGCCCGCGAAATCGCCGGCTACTCACTCGGCCAAGCCGATCTTCTTCGCCGCGCGATGGGCAAGAAGAAGCCCGAAGAGATGGCCGAACACCGGAGCATCTTCGTCGACGGCGCCACCGCAAAGGGCCTCGATAAGCCGCGGGCGGAGTGGCTGTTCGACTTGATGGCCAACTTCGCCGAGTACGGATTCAACAAGTCCCACTCAGCGGCCTACGGGGTCCTGACTTACCAGACCGCCTACCTCAAGGCGCACCATCCGGCCGAGTTCATGGCGTCGCTCATGACGACGGAGATGGACAACACCGACAAGCTGACCAAGTACATCGCCAACTGCCGGTCGAATAAAATCGAGGTCCTGCCGCCGGACGTGAACTTCTCGCAGCGGAAGTTCAGCGTGGAAAAAATGCCCAACGGGACGAGCGCAGTCCGCTTTGGACTCGAGGCCATCAAGGGTGTCGGAGGCGGCGCGGTTGATGCGATTCTCGAAGCCCGCACCGCAGGCGGACCGTTCGATGGCGTGCTGGGATTCTGCCGCCGAGTCCCCACCCGTAAGATCAACAAGAAGGTGCTCGAATCGCTCGTGCTTTCGGGGTCGTTCGATACGATCGCCGAAGTGAATCGCCCGAGCATGCTCGCTTCACTCGAAGCGATCGTCGACGTGGCGAGCGATGAGCAGGAAGAGAAAGAGCTCGGACAGAGCTCGTTGTTTGACGCTTTCGGCGCGGATGACATCAAGCTCGTAACGCCGGTCTCGGCGGTGTTTAAGCAAGAAGAAGACTGGCCGCGCTCCAAAAAGCTCATCGAAGAGAAGAAGGTCGTCGGTTTCTACGTCAGCGGTCACCCGATGGATCACTGGCAGAAGATCACGACCGACTGGCTCGGTTGGAACACCGAGCGCATCAAGCTCTTCGTTGAGCAAAAGGCCGCGCAAAAAGCCGCCGAGCCGCCGAAGGCCGCAGCGCCGCAA
>JBEIOW010000560.1:0-1842 GCA_040377385.1 Bacteriovoracaceae bacterium
TGTCTCTAAGAATCTCCGCGCCGGCTGGATGGATGTTCATTACACTGCCCGCTGTTCTAGCTCGGACTGGGCGACGGCGGTCGCGTCTTACGACGACACCGGAGATCAGATCAACGTAGTCGGCGTCGCGGTTCCCATGGATAGCAGGAGCTGCTTGCCGGGCCGCAAATTGAAGAAGTTCTCCGTTCGCGTCTTCCGCGGCGAGCCCGTCTTCGAAGCATTGAGCGGCGATTACGTTCCGATGCAGGTCCGGCAGTAAGCTTTCAATCAGAATCGCGGGCACGGGGCTCGAGTGGCGCTTTGGTCGTCTCGAACGACCAGGAGGTGTCTTTCGCGCTCATCTGCTGTGTCGCCGCCTACGGCGGCTGGACTCTTTCTATGCTTTCGCGGTGGTGAGACAGACCGCTGGATCCAGGCGAGCGAACTCGAATCCCTGAAGTCTCGCTTCCTTCACGTAGGTCCGGAGCGTTTGTAGAAACTCCGGAACGCGGTCCTCGGGTTGCCGATCATGGAGCAGGATGATGTCGCCGGGACCGGTCCGAGCGAGAGAGCGCAGCGCGCGTGCTTCCGTCCAATGAAAGCGAGTGTCGAAGAAACGTCGCGCCCAGAGGATGTTCGGCACTCCGAGCTCGTCCAGAGCACGGCCGAGGGGAGGCGTGCGAACGCCCGCCGGTGACCGAAAGCCGACCGTGGAATGCCCGAGCGCGGAGAAGAGAAGATCTTCGGAGCGGCGGACCCAATCCGTAAGCGCTCGTTGACCCGTAAAGTAATTCGAGTACCGGTGATCCAGCGAATGATTGCCGATGGCGTGTCGACTGGCCACCTCAAGAAAAAGTGCACGTTCCCGCAGCGCTTGATTCGTGATGACGAAGAAAGTGGCAGGTACCGCCAGCTCCTTCAGCAAGGCGAGGACGGCGGGGGTCGATCGCGGATCAGGACCGTCATCAAACGTGAGATAGAGAGCGCGCGGGGCCCCGATGGGCACGGGGATGTTCCGCACGACCTTCATGGAAGGATTCTCTCTAGGGTGAACGTCGAGCGGGCGCCGTCGTATTTCGTGACGGCGGCCTCGGTGGAGGAGCCGTCACGAATGGCAAGGTGGATCGCTTCGAGAATGCCGCTATCGTGGTGGCGGGAGGGAAGGCGGGCGTGGGGCTCGCTCCGATGCGGATCGAGCAGTGCGGCGCGAATGGCTTTAGGGAAACGGTTCTCGGCGGCCGGGTTTCCCAGCAAAATCGCGAACGCGCCTTCTTCGAGATGAACACCATCAGGATAGGCGCGTTGGATAGGCTCCATTAATGAATCCGCCGTGGCTTCCACGCCGACGACTAGGCAGAAGGCTGGAGATTCGGAGTGGGCGAAGCGGTCCATGATCAGCGTGGCCGCTTCGATCGCCCGCTCACCGGTCCAAGCGCCGTCGCTGACCGTGACTGAGGGCCCGGTGATGCCGAATGCCAGCCCGAGAAATCCAGTCGGTGCGTTGTGCAAGCTGCTTTGGAAAAGGATGGGGCGCGCGAGACCCTGGTCGGCAAACGTCGTGAGGAAGTCGCGAGTCATCGCCAATTCGCCGCGACTCGTACCGAGCACGAGAGAAAACTGATCGCCGCCGACGAAGTCCTTTGGAATCCCGGAGAGCGCCGCGCGCGCTGCGGCCGTGGCCAACAGCATGGGGCGAGTGGCCTTGCGAAGAGACGGTTCGCGAGCGAGTTCCGCGAGATCGTGTTCCGAGGACCGCCCGCTGCCCAGCATGGCGAGTCGGGATGCGCGGGAAGGGGAGGCGGTGGTCGCGGTGGCGGGACGCGGAGTCGCGCTTAGGACGAGCGCCGCATTGTTGCCGCCAAA
>JBEIOW010000422.1:0-2726 GCA_040377385.1 Bacteriovoracaceae bacterium
GTTTACGCGCCTTCTCCGCGCCCCGCTGGAGTACGTCGTCGAGGTAGCTCCCATCCGCCAGAATCCGCTGCGTCTCTTCGCGGATCGGCCGAAGAGTTTGGACGATGATGTCCGCCGTCTCCAGTTTCAGATGGCCGTATTGTTTGCCGGCGTAGCCCGCGACGATCTCCGCAATGGGCTTGCCAAGAATCGCGGATTGGATCGAGAGAAGGTTAGATACGCCCGGCTTGTCGTCGCTCCAGGCGATCTCGCTGCCGGAATCGGTGACCGCGCGCTTGAGCTTCTTCACGATCGCGTCGTCGCTATCGGTCAGATAGATGGCGTCGTTCACATCCGGATTGGATTTCGACATTTTGGACGTTGGGGTGGCCAGGCCCATGATGCGCGCGCCGACAGGCGGAATGAAGGGTTCGGGCATGACGAAGAGGTCTTTGCCGTAGAGATTGTTCATCCGCTCGGCGATGTCGCGCGTGAGTTCAACGTGCTGCTTTTGGTCGCCGCCGACGGGCACCAGGTGCGTCCCGTAGAGCAGGATGTCGGCGGCCATGAGGGCGGGATAAACAAAGAGCCCGGTAGGGATGCTCTCACCGGCCTTGGCGGATTTGTCCTTGTACTGGGTCATGCGCGAAAGCTCGCCCATGTACGAATGACAGGTCAGCACCCAGCCAAGCTCGGCGTGTTCTGGGACGTGGGACTGCACGAAGAGGGTAGCCTTCTCGGGGTCAAGACCGGCGGCGATGTAAAACGCCATCATCCAGCGCGTCTGATCGCGGAGGAGCTGAGGTTCCATCCGCATCGTGATCGCGTGCAAGTCGACGGCGAAGAAGAGGCAGTCAAAGTCGTTCTGCATGCGGACCCAGTTGCGGACCGCGCCCAGGTAATTGCCCAGGTGAGGGCGGCTGGTGGGCTGAACGGCCGAGAGCATCGTCTTTTTTGCGGTCATGGCATCGCCTCCGAGATCTGGAACACCTGTAGCGCGCCCCCGATCGTGAGATCACGCAGGATCAGAATGGGATAGCTCAGGAACTGGAGCGCGCCCGTCATCAGCAGCGCGATGAGAATGAAGAAGCTGTATTTCGCCATCTGCTCATAGCGATAGGTCGCCTTCGGCGAGAGAAAACTCTGGATGACTTTGCTGCCATCGAGCGGAGGCAGCGGGAGCAGGTTGAAGATCCCGAGCGCGTAGTTGATCGTGACCGACGCGACCGTCATCGTGAGCAGCGGTTCGTAGAGGTAGAAGTCTTTGGGCATCCACGCGAGGATCGCGCCGAACGCGAGGGCTGAGATCACGGCGAAGATGAAGTTCATCCCGACGCCCGCCACCGAAACCCAAAAGAGCCCGGGCCGATAGCTGCGGAACCGCGACGGATCAATCGGAACGGGCTTGGCCCAGCCAAAAAGGAAGCTTGCACCTGAGGCCATCATCACGATGGGAAGCAGGAGCGTGCCGATCGGGTCCACGTGCGGAACCGGATTGAGGGTCATGCGACCTTCGTCCTTGGCGGTCGTATCGCCCCAGCGGTTGGCCATAAAACCATGGCCGAACTCGTGAACGACAACGGCGAGCATGAACGGGGGAAATTGAACGGCCAGCGTCTGGAGGCCTTGTTCGAGAGTCATCTGACGATGACTATATCATTCCCCGCCACGCGGGTGAAACTTCCGGTGAGCCTGGCGAAGGTGCTCTGGCCGCATCTGGGTGTAGATCTGGGTCGTCGAGAGATCCGCGTGGCCGAGCAGGAGCTGAAGGGAGCGCAAAGGAATCCCACCCTGAAGCAGGTGGGTAGCGAACGAGTGTCTCAGCACGTGGGGGCTCATGGGCGAACGGATTCCGGCCTGAATCGCGAGCTTCTTCAGCAGCTTCCAGAAAGCCTGCCGGCTGAGTGCCTGGCCTTCGGAACCGGCTCCGGCTCCCGGAAAGAGTGGGCTACCAGGGAGGGTTGAGCGATCGCCCAGTAGTAAGGGGCGATGCTCGCGAAGGTAGGTGTCGACCACGGCGATGGCCGCTTCGGCCAAGGGGACGATTCGCTCTTTTCGACCCTTTCCCACCACGCGCGCGTAGCCGGAAGCCAGGTCGAGCTGATGGGGTTCAAGCCCGACGAGCTCCGAGACCCGAAGGCCGCCTGCATAGAGCATCAGGACCATCGCGCGGTCGCGAGACTGCAAAGAGGCTGCGAGACGGGAGGGATAGGGGAGTCCCGTGGCCGCGGCTTCCAGTAAGGCGTCGATCTCCTCGCGGGTCAGGGCTTTGGGCAGGCGTTGAGGCAATCCCGGAGACTCGAGGAATTCCGTGGGATCGGCGCCGAGGGATTTTTCGAGGCAACAGAACTTGAAGAATTGCCGCCACGCGGAGAGTTTGCGCGCGAGCGAACTCTCCTTGAGTTTCTGACCGTGCAGCCGGGCGAGGAATTTTGTGAGGTCGTCGGATGCGATCGCTTCGACCGTGCGATCGGGCCCGAGTTCTTGAGAGAGTTGGAGCAGGTCTCGGCGATACGCCTCCAGCGTACGGGGCGAGGCACCGCGATCGATTTGCAAGGCGTCGAGGAACTCTTCGATGCTGGAGCGAAGCGGTGAGCCCACGTCTCTAGTGTAGCGGATCTGATTCCAGTAAGGGATCTGGCAATGAAAAACCCCGGAATGGAGCGCTCCATTCCGGGGTCGACATTCTGACGCTGGCTCTGACCGAAGGATTACTGGGTCAGCCCGTGGATGTCCGTTTTATACCA
>JBEIOW010000577.1:0-1720 GCA_040377385.1 Bacteriovoracaceae bacterium
GGGCCTTCCTTGGTTGCCTTCTCTTACGGTGACCCCGCCGCTGCGGCGAAGGTGATCCATAAGTTCTCGAAGGAAAATGAAGCCCTCAAGCTTAAGGACAGTCTTCTTGGCGAGAAAATGATCGGCGCAAGCGCGATCGAAGAGCTCGCTAATCTGCCTTCTCGTGAGGTTCTCCTCGCGAAACTTTTGGGAACGATGAACGCTCCCATCACGAATTTTGTCGGTGTGCTCGCTGCTGTACCGAGAAGTCTGGTCACGGTTCTGTCAGCGATCGAAAAGAAGAAGGCAGAGACACAGGGTTGATGCCCCTGGCTCTACGGATTCGGCTGCCTTCCAGGATGCGGAAGGTGGCATATCGGTTCGGGTCGTCCCAAAGTGGCGTCCAACCAAAGCTAGGAATGCGAAACTACGTAGGTAGAGGTTATTCACATGGCTGCTGTTTCTAAGGAAGATGTCGTTTCCTTCATTGAGAATATGTCTGTTCTCGAGCTTTCCCAGCTCGTGAAAGATCTCGAAGAGAAATTCGGTGTTTCGGCTGCTGCGCCAATGGCGATGGCAATGCCAGGCATGGGCGCCGGTGGCGCTCCTGCTGCTGAAGCGAAGACTGAGTTCACGGTTGTTCTTGCCGCCGCTGGCGACAAGAAGATCAACGTGATCAAAGTGGTTCGCGAAATCACGGGTCTCGGCTTGAAAGAAGCTAAAGACCTCGTCGAAGGCGCTCCGAAGCCCGTTAAAGAGGGCATCGCTAAGGCCGACGCCGAAGAGATGAAGAAAAAGCTCGAAGCCGAAGGCGCTAAAGTCGAGCTGAAGTAATTGTCTCTGCGTCGATCCGACGCTGAGTAAGTTTCGATCCTTGACCGCGTCCCCATTCCTTTGGGAATTCCCAAAGGCGGGCCGCAGTCAAGGATCATTCTTGCTATTTCAGGTTGCTTCGGGCTAGTTTCCACGATTCAAAGCAGGAAGAAGTCCGTTTTGCACGTTTCCGCGTGCGCAATCGTTCGCCCGCATGCTCGCGCGGGGTTCAGTTTTTATATCGTGTTCCGGGAGTCGGGCAGGGATTCCGGAACAATGCGCGCTTCGTATGAAGAGATCGGCAAACCGCGCCGATCCGCAGCGAAGCGTCATCTGGTGAAGGAGTCAGCATGGCCTCTCTCTTTTCGGAGAACCGCCGCGTTCGCAAAGAGTTTTCCCGAATCGCCACTCCCGTCGAGATCCCAAATCTCATCGAGCTTCAAAGAAAATCCTACGACAAGTTCCTGCAGGCTGATGTTCCTCCGCACAAGCGGGAGAGCACCGGCCTTCATGCGGTCTTTAAGTCGGTTTTTCCGATTGAAGACTTCAATAAGACGGCTTCGCTCGAGTTCGAGAGCTACTCGCTCGAGAAGCCGAAGTACGACGTAGGTGAGTGCCGTCAGCGCGGTATGACCTTCGCCGCGCCACTCAAGATCACGGTCCGCCTCGTCGTTTACGAAGTCGATGAAGAGGCCGGCACGCGCAACATCCGCGACATTAAAGAGCAAGAAGTCTACATGGGCGAGATTCCGCTCATGACGGAAGCGGGCTCTTTCATCATCAACGGCACTGAGCGCGTCATCGTGTCTCAGCTTCACCGTTCACCTGGCGTCATTTTTGACCATGACCAAGGGAAGAGCCACTCTTCTGGGAAGATCCTGTACAGCGCGCGTGTGATCCCTCACCGCGGCTCGTGGCTGGACTTCGA
>JBEIOW010000441.1:0-2595 GCA_040377385.1 Bacteriovoracaceae bacterium
CCCGTGCAGCAGCGAAAGAGTTGTTTGTTGCGTGCGTCGGGTTTGGCTTCCGAGGTCGGAATGCCGGCGTTGTTGTAGACCGGGGGGAGGGATTGGCCGGTCCAGCCCACCCGTTCGGGAGCCAAGCAATTGAAGCCCGAGGCTGCCGCTGGAGTGGTCATGCCCAAAGCGAACAGGCCCACCCAAAGGATAGGGTGCCGTAGTCGGGATAGCCCCGGAATGCGTAAATAGGTCAGCGATCGCATCATAAACCCCTCTGAAGTCTATCGGAGGGGAAGGGCGCGATCTTAAGGGGGAATTTATCTTTCCCTAGGATTCCGAGGGTTTACCGCTTTGGGTTTTTAGCCATCCGTTCCGTCAGCTCCACCAGGGCGTGCACCATGCGGCCGGCGGCCGGCACGGGGACGTCACCGCCTGCGGCGGACGTCAGATCCACAGCCCCGGCAATATCCAGGTGGCACCACGGGGTTTGGTCGACGAAGCGCTCGAGGAACTTCGCGCCGATCGTGGCGCCGCCGTTCCGCGATTTGCCCATATTGGAAAGGTCGGCGACTTTCGAGCGGAGTTCCTCTCCGTAGCGTGGGGACATGGGCATCAACCACGCAGGCTCGCCGGCCGCCGTCGAGGCGTCGATCACGGAGTGCGCAAAATCCGGAGAATTGGTGAATGCCCCTGAATGCACGTCGCCGAGTGCGACCTGGCAGGCGCCGGTTAGGGTCGCAACATCCACGATGTGAGTAGCACCCGTTTTCACGGCGTAGTGAAGTGCGTCGGCCAAGATGAGCCGGCCTTCGGCGTCCGTGTTCATGATCTCCACCGTCTTGCCCGAGTAGGCGCGCACGACTTCACCCGGCAGCGTGCTCGAGGAGCCCATCGAGTTGAAGGTGAGGGGAGTGACCGCCGTGACCGGAATGCCGGGCTTGAGATCCCCGATCGCGAGCATCGCGCCGAGCACGGCCGCACTTCCGCCCATGTCCTTTTTCATCCACAGGAGATCGGTCCAGCCGGAGATCTTGAGATTGACGCCGCCGGTGTCGAAGGTCACGCCTTTGCCGACGAGGAAGAGGTGCGGCTTGCCCTTGAGCGGGATGTCTTTGCCGTAGCGGACGATGAGGAAGCGTGCGGGTTCGATCGAGCCTTTGGCGACGGCTTTAAGTAGGCCCATTCCTTCTTTGGCGATCTTCTTTTCGTCCCAGACTTCGATCTCAAGCGTGCCTTTTTGGACGGCCTTCTTAAAGCGCGAGACGATGCCTTCGGGGCTCGCGACGTTAGGCGGAAGCTCTGTGAGATCGCGCGCGAACGAGACGCCGCTGGCGATCGCCGAGGCCTTGGCCAGGTCGGACTTTTTGAGCAGAGTCGCCGCGTGTCCCGAGAAGCTGATTTTGGCGAGGAGCGATTTCTTGGGAGCTTTGTCCTTGGAGTCGGAGGCTTTGGACTTCAGATCATCGAACTCGTAGTTGGCGAGGGCAATCCCTTTGATGAAACAAAGGGCGGAGTCGGTGTCTTTGAGGTCTTCAGGGAAAATCGTGTGAGCCTCGGGCAACGCATGAGCGCGGAGCAGGCGACCGGCGTTCTCACCCCATTCGCTCGCTTCCTGGGCCGTGAAGTCTTTGCCTCGGCCGATCCCGAAGAACAGGATCGGGGTCGATGAGTGAATCGCCAGGTGCGCGCCGCGCTCTCCGCGGATCGCGGCGTGTTCACGAAGGTGCGCCGGAACGCTGGCGAGGTATTTTTGCGGAAACGGCGCTCGCTGGGCGACGAGAACGAGAAGGGGGGTGTGCTTGGGATCGTCTTTGGACGTCAAGAGCTCTAGCTTCGGAAGGGTGATCATGGAAGAATTCGTAACATGCCCCAATTCGAGACGCTTCAGCAAAATCCTGCACTCGTGATCCGCCAACGCTTGGAGCTGGGGGAATTTCTCGGGTTCGAAACACGCAACAAATATCAGATCGAGACGGACGCGGGCATTCCCGTGGGGTTTGCCGCTGAACAGCAGAAGGGCCTGCTCGGATTCTTGATGCGGCAGTTCCTCGGGCACTGGCGGCGGTTTGACCTCCAGTTCTTTGATGAACAAAGGCGTCCGACCTTTCGGGCCACGCAACCGTTCCGTTGGTTGTTCAGCCGTCTGGAGCTTCGGACCAGGACGGGCGATTCTTAGGCGCGCTCCAGCAGCGGTTTGCTCTCTTTCACAAGCGACTGGACTTGGAGGATGAGCTCGGGCGAGTTGTGCATGAAGTGCGTTCCCCAATTTGGAAGCCATGGACGTTTGAGTTTCGCCGGGTGGGAGGCGCGACGGGCGCGGTGCGGGGAGCGGAGACCATCTCTGCTCGGATATTGAAGAAGTGGACCGGGCTCTTCGCCGAAGGGTTCACAGATAAGGATCGGTTCCGGCTGGAGTACGTCGATCCGGAGCTCACGCTCGACGAGCGGGCGATTCTGGTCGCGGCCGCCCTCTTCATCGATCTGAACTACTTCGAGAAAAAAGCTTCTTAGGGCGAGATGACCTCAGCTCCGGAAATCTCTGCGGTGGACGCCTTAAGGAGAGTTGCCGCGGGTGCAATCGGCATCGACGTGCGCTCGGAAGGCGAGTTTGCG
>JBEIOW010000127.1:0-6243 GCA_040377385.1 Bacteriovoracaceae bacterium
CAGGGCGAACTCAAAAAGATCGGCTTTGACCCGCTGTTCTCACTGAACCACACCTGCGCGATGCTCGGGCGAACCTGAACCGGCTCTTCCGAAGGACCTGGTGCACGACGAAAAAGCGCGAGCGCCTAAAAGATCACTTGGATCTCTACGTCAGCTTTCACAATCGCGTCCTGATCGGGAAACTCCCGAAGCCGTCAACAGCGTGAGGGGGCAGTTTCAAAGTGACTCAGCCGGAAGGGCTAGGGAACGACGATTTGACCGGTAGTCGCGGGATGAAAGAGGTCTTTGAAGCCGTAAGTCCCCGAAGTGGTGAACTGAACGGGATGCGCTTTGAAGCTCGACTCCGGTTCCCACCGCGCGCTGGGCGCGAAGTCCGGCGTACCGCTTGCGACGATCTGGTGCTGGAGCGTCGCCGCGCTGTAGTCAAAGAAGACGGTCGTACCCGACGCGACGGTACAAGTAAGAGGATTCGAAGCGGACGAGGTCGTGAATGCCGCTTCCTGGCACCCACAATGGATGCGAGCAAATCCGTCGCCCACTTCAATCAGCGCGGTGCCGGTCGGGCAACCGCTTTGTGGCGCGGTTGTCGAAGTGCCTCCGCTTCCGCAGCCCGAGAGCAGCGAGAACGAAGTCATGAGTAGGGAGAGAAGGAACAGTGGCCTCACTCGGCCACCCTATCACAGCCCGCAGGAGCGGATGGAGCCGTTCAGCTGGTAGCCACGCGCTGAATTTTCCATCTTCACGTCGATCGAATAGGAGATTTCGCGGCCGGCGTCACACGTAGGGACGGAGTAGAAGTCCGTCACGCCCGCGCCTTGGTCATTGCGGGAGTTGACGAGCAGGCGCTCAAGAATCCCTTTTACGTCGCTCGCTTCACCGCGGTAGCAGACGGATTTGGCTTCCCGAAGAAGGTCGATGCTTTCCGAGGTCTTGGAGTCGACTTCGACGGTGGTGGCTTCGCCCTGAGAGTTGGCGACCAGAATTTCTAGCTCGGCTGCCTGCGCGAGGCCGGAGAAACCAATCATTCCGATCATAATTGCCAAAAATTTTGTGGAGTTCATTCTGATGCCCTTCCCGTTGTTGATCGCCATGTCGTCCCCAGTAATGTCTAACGCAGTGCGTCTATCATAAAGAATCGAGTCTTGTCGAGTGCGGAATGGTCGCTATGCTGCCGCCTATGAATCCTCAAGGATCCCGTCTGTTTGACCTCGCCACCTGGGAGCCCCGTCTTCGGCAGCGCTTGCTCCAAGAGGACCTGGGTTCCGATCCCTCCCACGATCTCGCTCATTTTATTCGCGTCGTAGAGATGGCGAGGTTCCTCGCGGGACAAGAGGGGGGTCGATTGGAAGTGGTGATCCCGGCGGCTTGGCTGCACGACCTGGTGAACGTTCCGAAGAACGACCCCCGCCGAGCGCAAGCGTCTCGGCTCTCGGCGGAAGCCGCGACCGCCTATCTGCGCGACTCGGGGTATCCCGCGGATCTTCTGCCGGACATCGCTCACGCGATTGAAGCGCATTCTTTCAGCGCCGGCATCCCCGCCCGCACGCTGGAGGCTAAGATCGTGCAAGACGCTGATCGATTGGATGCGCTCGGTGCGATCGGAGTGGCGCGCTGCTTTTCCACCGGGCAGGTGATGGGGGCGGCGTTTTACGAAGCGTCAGATCCCTTCGCGAAGTCAGGACGTGCGCTCGATGACCGCGCGTACTCGGTCGACCACTTCGCGGTGAAGCTCTTCAAAATAGCCGAAACGCTTCACACGGAGAGCGCTCGCGCAGAAGGGGCCCGCCGCGTAGAAACCATGCGGATCTTCCTCGGCGCGCTTGGGCGTGAGATCCGGCCCGAACAACCTTGGACGCCCTAAGCGACTAGTCGGCCTTCTCGGATTTGGCAGTCCAGCGACAGCCCGAGCAATCCACTTTCTTTGCCGTGACCTTCAGCGAGTGCAGCTGGGTGGCGAGCTCATCCCAGCGGGCCTGAGTCATCGAGCCGATCCCGTCAGTCTTGGCGGTTTCGTTGAGAATCAGAGGGAGCTGCGCGATGGCGCTTTCTTTGAACGTCGGCAAATCCATCGCAGGGTTGAGCTTCTGCATCGCCGCGTTCGCGCGTGTTGGGTCCTTGAGGTAACGCTCCCATCCGCGCCGCGTGGCCTCGACAAACTTTGAAACCTGCGTGGGATTCTTACGGGCGTAGTCTTCGTTCGTTACGACGACCGTGGTGTAGGGGTTGTAGCCCGACTCTGCGATGAGGAAGGTCTGGGGATCGGCCTTGGATTTACGCGCCGCGAGCGGCTCTGAGGTCACGAAACATTGCTGGGAGAAGTTTTTGTCCGCAAGGAACGCCGAGATGCCTCCGGCGTAGGGCACGATCTTCATGTTCTTGAAGCCGTATTTCTTCTCGAGGTGATTGGCGTAGGGAAGACCTTTTTGGATCGCCAGCGTTCCGCCTCTTTTGAAGAGGTCTTCGAGGGACTTCACGCCTCGTTCGGCGTGGGTCATGATTCCTTGCGGGTTGGTCTGATAGACGGCAAAAAGCGCGACGGGTTTTGCCCCGTTTCCGCGTGCTAAGATCAGCTCGTCCGCGCTCACGATCGCAAAAGGAACCTTACCGGCTGAAACCATCTGGATCGTCGGTTGGCCGGATCCACCCGGCACGATCGTCACATCGAAGCCGCCGAGCGAGTAATCGCCTCCGAGCTGCGCTTCGTAAAACCCGCCAAACTGAGGCTCGGGTTTCCAGTTCAGCGCGAGCGTCGCTTTCTCGCCGACCATCGAGGCGCCTGCAGAGGCGCTCAGGAGAATCGGGAGAACGATCAGAGGCCAAATAGAGTTTTTCATGAGCGGTCAGTTCCTTTCAGTCGTGAGTTCAGCGGCGTGCCAATGCCGGAGCAGAATGCGGCTCGCGAGATTGACGCTCGCAAAGAAAATCCATCCCAAGAGCGCCGAGAGAAGAATCGCGGCGAACACCAGATCGAGCCGCTGCTGGGTGCGCGCGGTATCGATCATTCCTCCCAAACCCCCACCCGCGATGAATTCGCCGACAATCGCGCCGATCACCGCAAGTCCCGCGGCGATCCGTGCGCCCGTGAGGATACTGGGGAGTGCGGAAGGAATGAGCAGCTTTCGGAGCGTGACCGAGCGCGGAGCTTCATAGAGTCGGAAGAGATCGCGGAGAGCGGGTTCCGTGCCACGAATTCCAGCGAGAGTCGCTGCAATCATCGGGAAGACCGACACGATCCAAGCCGAGATGATCACGGTCGGAAGACCATAGCCGAACCAAATCACCAGCAGGGGCGCGATCGCGATGATCGGAACGGTCTGGAAGAAAACGGCATAGGGCGAGAACGTTCGCTCTATAAGCCGGGAACTCGCCAGGACTGCGCCCACGAGCGTGCCGACGACAAGACTGCCGATGAAGCCGGCAGCAGAGGCCAGACCGGTCTCGCCCGCGGCCGTCCAGAGAGCGGCGGCGCCCTCTCCGGTCAGTGCGTCCAGAATGCGCGAAGGAGCGGGAAAGAGATAGGCGGGTAGGATTTCTCTGCGCGTGAGGAATTCCAGAACCGCGGTGCCGAGCACGAGCGGCGCAAGCGGAAGAAGAAAACGCGTGAAGGCGTTCTTCATTTCTGCGCCCCCATGCCCGACTCCAGAAGTCCGCGGAAGCGAACCGTCTCTCGCGCGAAGGATTCTTCACCCCGCGTCGCTTTGTTTCGCTCCCGAGGAAGTGCGACACGCTCGTCGGCGATCAAGCGCGCGGGTCTCTGCGAGAAAACCGCAATTCGCTCCGAGAGGTAAACGGCTTCGCTGATGGAGTGCGTGACGAAGATCACCGTCAGGCCGGACTTGAGCCAAAGATCACGGAGCAGCTCTCCGAGACGAAACCGCGTGAGCTCATCGAGCGCGGAGAAGGGTTCATCCAAAAGAAGGAGGTCGGGCTTCGTGACGAGCGCGCGCGCAAGCGACACCCGCATCTTCATTCCACCGGAAAGCTGACGCGGCATCAATGCACCCGCATCCGCCAGGCCCATTTGCGAGAGGACTTCTTGCGCGCGCTGTTCGCGCTCGGTGCGCGCGACGCCACGGAGCTCCAAGGGAAGTGCCACGTTAGAAAGAACCGTGCGCCAAGGCAGGAGATTCGGGTCTTGAAACACGTAGGCTGGATGCGGCGTCTCGCCGAGAGAAGCGGTCCCGGAGGTGGGGGGTTCAAGGCCCGCAATCAACCTCAGTAGGGTGGATTTCCCGCAGCCCGAAGGGCCGAGCAGGGAGAGGAATTCCCCCCGTGGGAGTGTCAGGGAAAGGGGCTCTAGGACGGGGAGTCCGCCGAAGCTTTTGGTCAGCTGGGTAAGGGCCAAGGTCGGGGAGAACACGCTTGGGCTCAACTTTGAGTTCGGGGTGGGGCTAAGTCAACGGCTATTCCCCAGTGGTTTCGGCGCTTTGACCGGTAAAGACGCATCTCGGGCGAGAAAGAATCCCGCTTGCGCGGCGTGCCCAGCTCGGGTATCAACGGCTTTCACTTCAGAGGATTGGACCCGTAGCTCAGTTGGATTAGAGCGTCAGACTACGGATCTGAAGGTCCCAGGTTCGAGCCCTGGCGGGTCCGCCATAAAAAAGCCCTGTTTTATAACAGGGCTTTTTTATTTCTATTGCTGGCGATGGCGCGAGCCATCGCAACCCTCGAATTTAGAATTTACCCGTAAGTCGCCGTTGTCGACTACCGCAGATGAATCGGACTCGAACCCGACGGAGCGCCACCGCCTTCTTGAGGCATCAGCAGATCTTCTAGAAAAAATGCGGCAAGCTCAGAGCGTCCAGCTAGGCCTGACTTCGAATAGATCGTCGTCGCCTGCGTTCGGGCGGTCTTTTCGGTCGTCTTTCTCACTTCTGCGATTTCTTTGAGGCTCAATCCTTTGAGCAGCAGGAACGCCACTTCTTTTTCCGAATCGGTGAGCTTCCAAGCAGTCAGCTGAGAATCAATCGCTTGGCTGAGTCCGTCTAAGAACTTCTTGAATTGAGATCGCCACTTCTCCGCTTCGGCCTGAAGTTCGCGAGAGATCTTCTTTTCAGTTTCAAGTGAATGTTTGAGGTCGATCGAACCGCGAAAGAGAAAGAATATCCCGGTGCCGGCCGCAAGTGCGATCAGCGCCTCCACGAAAAGATGCCACCAACGTACGCCTTCATTGAAGTCCGTGATGAGGTCAGTGGTGACCAAAACAACGATGGCCGCCAGGATGGACCCGATGAGAGATCTTTCGCGGTTGTTCATCGTGTTGCCTCAGTCATCGCCACCTTCTTCGCCTTTGCCACCCTCTCCACCTTCTTCGCCTTCGTTTCCTTCTCCAAGCTGGAGCGTGGTCCCGAACAGGTTGAGACTTTGGGCAGTTGCATCGTAGTTCCTCACGAGGTGCAACGCAAACCCCGCAAGAATCAAGAGATAGAGAAACCCAACCCCGGGATGGGTCCGCGTGATCGGTGACTCGCCGCTGACCGGGTGCTTGTTTCCATGAATCATGCTGAGCCCGATGCCATCGCGATGTCGGATCATATGAAGCAACACGCCCGCGACATGACCGATGACCACAACGATGAACGCATTGGCAACGAGTTCATGAAATTCCTCAATCAGCTCTTTGTCTCCGCCCGTGGTCATCAGATATCCTGTTGTACCGAGCCCCAGTGCCAGCCCCATCATGAGGAGCGCGGCCCAGCTCGAGGCGGGATTGTGCCCGAGACGACGCTCCGTGCGGCCGGTTAATAGGCTCTTGAAGTAGCTGAAGAGGTCCGACGGTTTCAGCGCGAAGGATGCAAAGCGAGCATATCGTGTGCCGGTCAAGCCCCAAATGCCCCGCAGGAGGACCGTTGAACTGAGAAGAATTCCCAGGAGCATATGATACGCGAATGTGGGTGAGTCATCGTCAATCCACTTCGCGATCAAGAAGGCGCTGAGGAAGAGTCCTGCAAAGGACCAGTGAAAGAGCCGTGTCGGCCAGTCGTAGACTCGGATCTTTGTCGCGGTCATTTTCCATTCTCCATGGGGTGCTTAGCCATATCCACCAGGATGGGGCTTTTGCGCGAGTTAGACATTGGGCATTTGTCGTATGCCGCGAGATTTCGAGAGCTTACGGCATTTGACCACTGTGTTTTCAGCGGCAGGGGTCCATGGTGTTTGAAGCGGGCAATCATGCTGCTGAACCACCGACGGAGATAAACACATGAAGACAGTGATGATGATGGCGATTCTATCGATCTTGGC
>JBEIOW010000052.1:0-8690 GCA_040377385.1 Bacteriovoracaceae bacterium
AACATCGAAATCCAGATTGATCGTCCCGACCGATTGCTCCAAAAGCTCGAGAACCGTGAACTCGATCTCATTCTCACTAACGACCATCCGCAGAACGATCTCTTCTCCTCGAGTCTCGTTTTTAGAGAAGAACTGGTCCTGATTTCCAAAGAGCCGATCGCACTCGAGGATTTCAGCAAAGGACCGATGCCCAAAGGTCTGGCGTCGACCTGGATCAGCTACGCGGCGGATGATTGGCTCTACCGAGTCTTTCCGAACACCGAGCCTCGCCGATGGATTCGGGTCAACTCCATGACGGCGATCGTCAGCTTCGTTCGCAAAGGCGTTGGGATCGCCGTCGCGCCCACCCACCTGCTGGGTGACGACCCCGCCCTGCATCGCTTACCGCTTCCGCTCGAGGCCCATCCATCGATCTACCTCGTCTCTCTCAACTACCGCGAGCGCACGCCCGAGCCGCTCCGTTCCGTAACGGAATGGATTCTCGAGCAATCGGCTAAGCTGCGTCCGCGCTGACGCAGTGACGGGAAACGTCGCTGAAAACCTCGGTGTCGAGGCCCTGATCGATTTTTCATCCCGCGCGCTCAGACAGATGTGCGCGATATCCGATACTTAGAATGTGAACGGATATTGCTTCTCTCTCCCGTTGGGGGACCTGATTTGAGCTTCTCGGGGGAATCGACAACACCTCGGCCATCCAATCGCCGGGCGAGCTGGGCCGCGCGCTCGCGTTCCTACGCGCGCCTGCTTCTCGTCCCGTTCGCACTGTTCGTCTTTTCCGCTCCCGCTTGTTTCACGAATGGCAAATCAGGTCGTTCGACTAAAACATCGCGAGTGACGGTTCCGATCGAATCGCTGCCGACTTTCACGATCCTCCCCGCCGACGGTCAAATCCCAATGAACGCGCGCGACTCTTCGGGCAACCTGCGTGAGCTCACCTTCACCGCAGAGGGACTCGAAGGCGAAGTCACCTGGGAAGTGCTCGAAGGTCCCGCCACCATCGACTACCAAACCGGAAAGTTGCGACCGCTCGCGGACCGCACCGGACTCGTCGTGGTGCAAGCGCGTTCAGTTCAACAAGCCGGCGTCTTGGCCCAAACCACCCTCACGATCTACGCTCCCTTGGACGTCTCGGTCAGTCACCGCGCGCTTTCCTACAACCTGCCATCCGTCGATGGCCGGCCCGCGCAGATGACTAATTTTTCATTCCTGCAGGTCGGGGGCGGGCATGAGAATCCGCTCGTCGAGATCATCGATGGCCCCGGGACGCTCACGACCGAACCCGGCAGCGCTGGCCGGAAGTTCCGGTTCACCGCTCCGAACGAACCCACTCCCGAAGCGCCCTCCGGCGCGCCCCAAGAGACCCGCGTTCGCGTCCGGGCGCGGATCACCAACAGCTTTGAACCCGCTCAGGAATTCGAGGAACAAGTCATCGTTCTGCGCATCTTGCCGCGCATCTCGCTCTATTGCCTGGAAGGCGCCGATCCCGTCGTTTCGCTCGGTGGCCAACTCCAGTTCCGCGTCGTTGACGGAACCGGAGCCGGAGCGATCTCCTACCGGATTTCCGGCGGCACTGGATCGATCCATTCCGTGAACGGGCTCTACAGCGCGCCGGCGCAGCTTCCCTCTCCTCCCATCTTTGAAATCGCCGCTTCTGACGAACTCGGCAATCACTCTAAGCTCCAAGGTACCCTGATCGAAGGGATGACGATCTCGCCGACGATGTTCGCCTCAAAACCCTCGCCTCAATCCGGCACGCCTTACTCGCAAGTCTTCGACGTCGAAGGAGGCGCTCCGGCCGCCGACGGCTCCTACACACTCACCGTGACGGACGCGATCGCCGGCACCGGAGAGAAGACCCTCACTCAGTACAATGCGCTCGGCCGCGGGACGTTCAGCACGCCGACCGTCATCCGCAATGGAAACTTCACGAAGTACCGCTTCACGTACACCGTCCCAAAAACTTTGCCTCAAGGAGCATCTGAACTCCGCATCACGGTTTACGCCGCGGAGCCTGCAACCCCCGCCATCCGCCGAAACGCTCAGATCATCGTGAGCGAAGGCATGGTCGTTCTCCAAACCCACGTCGAGCGGCTTCGTTTCGGCGAGAAGGCGGATTTCGATCCCGTCAGCCGACGCGCTCGCGTCTTTGACGTCGTGGGAGGAATGCCTCCCTACTCCGTCTACCCTTGCCCGCCTGCGGCGGACGATGTTTCGGCGTTCATTCAGGTCGTGCCGATCGGCGAATCCCGTTACCGCGTGCAAGGTCCGTCGCTCACGCTCTTTCGTGACGCCATCCAGTCCGGCGGCAAACCCTGGCGCGACCGCACCGCATGGGTCTGCTTTGACGATCAACTGAGCTTCAATGGGACCACTCGGCTCGCGCCACCGCTGAAGCGTCGAGTGACTTTGGAGCAAGGACCACTCCTCATTTCCGGAACGGGCGAGAAAAAAGTCACCTCCGTGGTCGTCGACAAAAGCACGGGCTCCACGAAAGGTCATTTCTACGTCTCCGGCTGGCTGAAGAACGGAACCCTCGACGGGGTCACGGCCGGCGCGAAGAAAGTCGCGTTCGTCATGGGATTTGATGCCGACGGGCGCAAAAAGTGGACGCGCGCGATCAGTGACACTTCCCGCACCACCGCCACCGGCAATCCCCTCATCACCGCGGGTGACCACGTGATCCCCAAACTGCAGATGAACGGATCGGACATCTATTTCGTCGCGACCACTCTCAGCAGCGATGCAATCGAACTAGGGCTGATCGGTCGCTACAGCGCCGCCGGCACACTCTCCATCCTTCGCGAGCACGTCGTGACCACCTTCAGCCCACTCCGAGTCAATCTCCTGGATGACTCTGACCGTGAGATCAACATGGCGACCACGACCCGGTCCGGACTTTCGTTCCGGTTCTCGTCGCTCCACATCGATCCGACGCTCAGTGAAATCTTCGTCGCCGGCACGATCAAAAGTCGCTTCCGCGTCTATCTCAAAAATGGCACGGACCTCGGTAGCATGGATCGCACCGACGCCTTCCTCGCCGCCTACGATATGAATGGCGCGGCCTTGAAGACCATTTCCACCGGCACCAACGCCGGGAAGCAGAAATCCACCTTCCTGCGGAGCGGGACGACGCAAAACGACGAAGCGACCGACGTCTTCGTGCAGAGTTCGGGCGTCTACGTCACGGGCCACACCGCGAGTCGGCAGTTTACCTCCGGCTCCGGCAACGGCTCCGCGGCCGGCGGCACTGATCTCTTCGCGACTCTCCTCAATACCCAGTCCCTTGGCATCAGCTGGGCGATCCAAACCGGAAATGCGGGCGTGGACCTCGGCGGTCAGATCCTCCGCGGCAGCCACGACGGCCACGTCTATTTTAGCGGCGTGATCGGCGCGACCGCTTCGCCCGGTGACTTGCCCTCCGGTCCTTCCGAACGCGACCGCTCCGTCGTGGTGAAACTCGACTTCAATTCGACTCCAAAAAAACTGCTATTCTTGCTTGTCGCGCACAAGCAACTCGACCCGGACTGGGTGGGACGGGTTTCTGTCCCAGCGATCACCTACCGCGCGATCGGGAACCAAGCTGAAGGCCCGGACGATCGCGCCATCCCGAAACTCTTCATCGCGGGGGCGAGCAAGAAACCCCAGACCGAAACCGGCGAGACTCGGGCATTCACCTACCTCAATTATTACGGCGTAAAAACGGGAGTGAGCGAGTTCTCACCGGCCTGCCTCGATGAAGGAACAGCGCAGTGCCGCGCGGCAACCCAGCTGCCCTATCGTCAGGCTAAACCCGATGCGGACCTCACTCGCGGGTGGTCACTCAATAGCTCGGGAGTGGATCTCTCTAGCGTCTCCACGACGACGACTCGACCGACGGTCAATCCGGCCAATGGGCAAACCGTCACCGAGCGTGAGCGGGTCATCGCGGCCGGAACCGTCGACGGGCGATTCTACGACGATCTCAGCCAATCAGGGACGACCGGAAACGGCACGGACACCGACCTGGTGATCCTGGAGTTCGAGCATATGGAAATGGATCCCCGCTAGGACTCAGCGCCGGTTAGACTGAATCTCGCATGTTCACTGCCCCACTCCACTGCTTGCTTCTCGGCGCGTTTCTCCTGCCCTACCTTGCCGTGAATAGCTGGAGCTTTCCACTCGCCCTGCCCTTTGTCCTTCTCTTTGCGCGGCAGCTCCGCGGGCCCGACTTCCTTCGTTGGCTTGGCCTGAAGATTCCTCGCCTCGATCTCACGCTGTCGCTGATCTTTCTGATCCTTTGCGCGTGGACTTCTCGCGAGGTCTTGATCCATTTAGCTGAGGAAAACTCGATCACTCCCGATTCCACACGCTGGACAGGCGGACTCCGACTGCGGCCGATCTTCCAGGTTTTGAGCGAGGAAATGCTCTTTCGCGCGATTCTCTTGGGTGAACTCGTCCGTCGCTTGCGTGGATTCTCGACGCCGGGGCTGAACTTGATGGTCTGTGCGGCGTTCGGGCTCCTGCACATCCCTTTCTACCTGCTGAAGGACGGAAGCTTCATCGGTTGGATGGCCGCCGTGAATCTGGGACTGTTTAGCTGGGCGTGCAACGCCTTCTACTTGAAGCGCGGTCACATCGGGTTTGCCGTCGCGCTCCATCTCGGTTGGAACTGGACTCGCTTTGGAATGGATTTTACCCGCGCCGGAGAATTGCTCGCGGAAGGCGCTCTTTTTCGGACTTTCGAAGGATCCTGGCAAGCCAGTGCGCTTGCGGCGGCGGCCATCGCAATCAGCGTGGCTTGTCCGTCTCGTTCAGCGCCACAAAACGCACCGAAGTGATCTCTAGCTCTTCGGCCCCTTTGGGGCTTCGGAAAGTAATCGAGGCGCCCTCGCGCGCGCCCAGGAGCGCCTTGGCGATCGGCGAGATCCAACTCACGCGACCCAGGGCGGGATTCGCCTCGTCGATCCCGACAATTGCGTACTCCCGCTCACGACCTTCCTCGTCCTCGACCGTCACGGTGGCGCCAAAAAGAACTCGGTCGCCGCGTTGAGAAACCGGATCCACCACCTCAGCCGTATCCAAGCGACCCTGCAGAAAACGAATCCGGCGATCAATCTCGCGCAGGCGACGCTTCCCGTAGATGTAGTCTCCGTTCTCCGAGCGATCCCCGTTGGAGGCCGCCCACGAAACCGTGCGCACGACTTCGGGGCGCTGAACCGAAAGCAGGTCCTGCAACTCGGCCTTCAGCTTTCGGAAGCCTTCGGGCGTCATGTAGTTCTTCGTCGCACTCATCGCCCCATCCTCTCCCGCTTGATTCTGATGCGCGAGGATGGATTTAGCTAGGAGATCGGTCTAGGCTAGCCGCATGCGCATGTTCACAGGTCTCATCGCTTTGCTCCTGACGGGGGTTTCGACCGCGCTGGCCGCACCTCCTTCCGATTTTTTCGCGCTCCAGGCGACGGACATCGACGGCAAAAGCGTGCCGCTCAGCAAGTACCGCGGAAAAACCGTCCTCGTCGTGAACACCGCCTCGCAGTGCGGGTTCACCTCGCAGTACGAGGGCTTGCAGGACCTTTACACCCGTTACCAAGAGCGAGGACTGGTCGTGATGGGTTTTCCGGCCAATGACTTCGGCGGCCAAGAGCCCGGTGACAACGCTCAGATCAAGAAATTCTGCGAAAGCCAGTTCAAGGTCACTTTTCCGCTTTTCTCAAAAGCACCGGTCAAAGGTCCCGCCAAACAACCCGTTTTCATTTACCTGACGGAGGGTGGCCCGAGCGCGCTCCGTCGTGAGATCCGCTGGAACTTCGAAAAATTCCTCATCTCGCGCGATGGACAGCTGGTCTCTCGTTTTGGCTCAATCACCGCTCCCCTCGCGGGCGAACTCACCCAGGCGATCGAAGCCGAGCTAAAACGGCCTGTAAAAGCCCTCCCCGCCGCGAAATAGCCTCATTCTCTTCGTTTTGAGGCCGATTTGCCGAGGTCATCGGAGACACAGCTATTATCTGATTAAATCAGTATGTTATTCTAAAAGTGGGAAAGCAGGACGTTTGTGAAGCTCACCACTCTCTTCGGTCGCATTTTCAGTTTAGCGACGACAGCATTCCTGGCCACGGGCTGTTTGCCTAACGGTCAGATCCCGAGCGTTGGCTTCCGCATCGGAGACAACCTTTCCAATCTCTACGGCATGCAGATGAACTGGGACCGCCTGCGTCCCGACTCCGAGACTCCCGAGGTGGCCGGGCTTTGGGTGCTCGCCGCCAATACGCGCCTCGTGGTCGTGACGCGCGCGGAAGACGGAACCCTGACCAACGAAGAGCTCCAGATCCCTCAGCGCGTCTGGATCAACCTCGGGTCGCCGGATCAAATCGCCAGCGCGCTCAATCACGGCAACCCACTCCCACAACTTTTCGGAGTCTCGTTCCCGCCCGAATGGCGCGTCCGCGGAGTCGAGTTCGAGATCAGCCGCGTGCTCGTGACGGACGACGATGGGCAGCTCCGCTGCGACGGTCCCCTCAGCGTGCCGATCCGCATTTCTGGGCAGCGCAACTTCTCTACCGATGGGGCCTTGCAGCCCCGCAACACGGACCCTTCCGCGACGTATCGCGTGAACGGGGACGGAACCTGCTCGCTGGGCGTCTAGCTTCAATCCCGCCTAGAAGAACAACTTCGTACCGAGAATCACGCCACTGTGCCGATCATCGACGTCGTTGACCGCGACGTTCTCGCCGAACCAATTCCCGTAAAGCCGCAGGAAGCTGAAATCGATGAAAGCACCCGCCTCCCAGCGATTGCCGGAGACCCGTCCGGGCGCGCCCGGCGTGGAGTCGAAGTAGCTCCGCCAATATCCATCCAGGCCCACTTGAGGGAAAAGGTTGATCGTCGAGGCGACGCCCCAAAAGGCGTTGCGATAACCGGGCGAGCCTTGCGAACGCACTCCGGCTTGTAAGGTGATGTTCGTGCTCTGCGCGTAGAAGCCGAAAACCCGCGCGTTGAACCAAAGACTCGTGGGCGAAGACGAGCCCAGGGCCTTCTCTACCTCCAAGCCAAAGATCGAAACATAAGCCGCAAATCCGAGGCGCGAATCACCCGGAAACGAAGCCCGGCGATCGTCGCTGACGCGATAGTCGTACTTGATCACGAATTCGTAAGGACTCGGCGAATGGAGCGCGAGCCAAAGATCCATGAGCCGCATCCGGTCCCGAGTCTCCAGCCACTCGGAAAGACTCCACCGTGATTTGGCTTTCTCTTCCTGCTTTTTGATCACGAAGGTGTAGACCTCGTCCGCCCGCGACAGGGACGGAACAGCCAGGAGTATGCCGAGCGCAAAGAGCAGAGCTTTCATTCCTTTGAGGCTAGCCTTGGAGTTGCGTGAAGTCTCCTATAGAATCCGAGTAGAATATGTCCCTCCTCACGCGCACGCGGAAAACCGCTCTCGGCAAAGTCGGCATGACCTTGGTCGAGGTCATGATCGCTGTCTCGCTTTTCGCCGCGATCGCGTATTGGATTTCTGACTTCGTCGTGAAGCAAGCGCAGCGCACGAGGCAGAATTCCACGATCAACCAGCGCGACCTCACGCTCTCCATGATCGGCAAGTTCATGGGCGACCCCGCGGCGATCTTACGTTCGATCGGCACGGCTGACGCTACCAACAACTGCCTCAAGGCCTGCTTCAACGGTACTTTCCTCGCAGGTGTGTGCGCTCCCGAAGGGGGCGCGGGCCCGTTTCCCGTCTGCACCGCGCGCAGTGGCACGAACCTTCAGTATCCGATCACGCTTTATCACCCCGTCTCCGCAACCCCGGTGGCGGGAGCCGATCCGACCGCAACCACTCCCTCCGGATTGTTCCGATTCGATAAAGAGGGTCGCCTCTGCGCGAGCTCAGAGCCCGAGCAAAAATGCGTCTTTATCGCAAGCATCCTGATGACTCCGGTCTGTCCGCAGTTCGCTCCGGACTGCCCTCGCGCCACGTCCTATAATTTTCAGCTCCGTCTGGAATGGAATCCCGCCTCACCGGCAAGCGCACGCACGGGCGTGGAAATCGCAGCACTGAAGCAGCTCGAGACTCAAGTTGAGATTCAGTGCCGCTCGCTCGCCGGCGATGCCGGCTGTCCAAATTTTGCGACGGGACCGACCGGCACCGACGTCGGTACGGGCACGGGAACCGGTACGGGAACAGGCACCGGTACCGGCATCGATACAGGCACGGGAACAGGATCTGGCACGGGTACGGGAACGGGGACTGGCACGGGAACCGGAACAGGAACCGGCACCGGTGGAACCTCCACGGGCGGTGGCACGGGAACGGGCACTGGGACCGGCACAGGAACCGGCACCGGCGGCTCGCCTACGGGCTGCTGCTTCACGGGCTCCTCTTATCAAGGAACCGCGCCCGCAATCTGCGGAGGAGTGCAAATGCTCACCTGCTCAGGCAACTGCGGAAACGTCGATTCCTGCGCGGCAAGTGGCAGCCTCGCTTCGCCCGCATGCATGGCCGGTAGTTGCTACTGTTCGCTCCCCATTCCTTGCATGCTCTGAGGGTGTCCGCAAAGACGCACCCGCTTTTGGATTTCTTCAAGTATTCGCGGTAGAATGAAGATCAGAGGAACGTCAGTGGAGAAGGGTCGCCAACGTCTAAATCGTCACGGCATGTCCGTGATTGAGGTTCTGATCGCGCTGGCGATCTTTGGCGGGATCTCCGTCTTTATTTC
>JBEIOW010000042.1:0-9177 GCA_040377385.1 Bacteriovoracaceae bacterium
CGGCATCGGCAGCGCGGTTTTCTACTCCGCCTATATTCTCGCGTCGAGCCGCTGGCTCGGCCGTCTGCATCCCGTCGTCTCGTTGACTTACATCCTCAGCTTCGCGGGCGCGGCCCTGGCGCTTTTTCATCTTCACTCCCCTACTCATGCTTGGCAGCTGATCGCCTCGAACGCACCTGTGCTGACCGGACTGGTACTGGTGGGAACGGTGGGTGCGATGGGTCTTTTCCTCTCGGGGCTCCAGAAGCTGCGACCCTGGGAGGTCTCCCTCTTAAGTACGCTTGAACCGGTGGTCGGCGTCGTCTTGGCCTTGATATTCTTGGGAGAAAGCCTAAGTGGCGGCCAAATCATCGGCGCGTTAGGCGTATTCGGCGGCCTCGTCTGGGTTTCTCTACCGAACTCCGCTTGACCTTCCCACGATGGGAAGGTTTAGGGTGGAGACATGAATGAGCTGAAAATCGATGTTCGCGGAATGACGTGCGCCTCTTGCGTTGCGCATGTGGAAAAAGCGTTACTCTCGGTGCCCGGAGTAGCCTCGGCTCAGGTGAATCTCGTCACGGAGAAGGCGAGCATCCAACCCGCATCCGGCGCACAAGAAGCTCCCCTGCTCGCCTCGGTCATTCGCGCCGTTGAGGCGGCGGGATACGACGCCACAGCAACACGTGAGCTCACTTCCGCAGTAGGTCCGCGCATCAATGTCGACGCCCGTTCGCTTCGACTAAAGGCCATCGGAGCCACGTTACTCACGCTGCCACTGGTTCTGCCAATGCTCCTCATGCCGCTCGAGATCCATCTCCACCTACCTGCCGGCGTGCAACTTCTGTTGGCTAGCGTCGTTCAGTTCTACTTCGGTTCCGTATTTTACCGCGGGGCTTGGAAAGCGCTGCGCGCACGCAACGGGAACATGGACCTGTTGGTCGCATTAGGAACGAGTGCTGCATTTGGTCTCAGTCTTTATTCCGGTTTCATCTCCGACAATCAGCTGAGTGATCTCTACTTCGAGAGTTCCGCCACGATTCTTTCGCTCGTTCTCGTTGGGAAGTGGTTGGAAGCGAGGGCGAAAGGTCAAGCGGTGGACGCAATTCGCGCGCTTTATGCCCTTCGACCCCAATCCGCGCGAATCCTGAGGGACGGGGCGGAGGCAAAGATTCCGCTCGCCGAACTGCGTCCAGGTGACCTTGCGATCGTGCTTCCCGGCGAGGCGATTCCAGCGGACGGCGTCATTCAAGAAGGGTCGACTCACGTTGATGAGTCCCTCTTGACCGGAGAAAGCCTGCCGGTGGCTAAATCCGTTGAAGATACCGTGATCGGCGGTTCGATCAACGCCGATGGCCGAATCGTCGTGATCATCCGCTCAACTGGATCCGAGACCTTGCTTGCGAGCATCATCCGAAAAGTTGAAGACGCTCAGGGCGGAAAGGCGCCCATCCAGAGGATCGCCGATCGTGTAAGCGCGATTTTTGTCCCCGTCGTTCTTGTAATAGCGGCAGTGACCGCAGCAGGTTGGATGATGTTCGGAGCGAGCGTGGAGGCCGCTCTCTTACACGCGGTTGCAGTACTGGTGATTGCCTGCCCGTGCGCTCTCGGCTTGGCGACTCCTACGTCGATTCTGGTCGGCACCAGCATCGCGGCTCGCCACGGTATCCTCGTACAGAATGCGGAGGCTTTGGAAAGAGCAGCCGCAATCACGGTGGTCGCATTTGATAAGACCGGCACCCTGACATTGGGTCGTCCGGTCCTCGGAAAAATTCTCCCAATCGGCGTGAGCGAAGATCTGGTTCTCTCGCGAGCCGCCTCTCTCCAGAGCGCCAGCGAGCATCCGCTAGCATCGGCCGTACTGCATGCCGCGGCATCCAAGGGCATCAACCCCCCGGCACCTGGATACACTCGGGCGTTACCCGGTAAGGGAATCTCGGGTGATATCGACGGAACTCCCTGGCTCCTTGGAAATCGCGCGCTGATGGAGGAGAAAAGAATAGACCTCTCCGAACTCGACGCTCAATCCGACTTACTCTCGACGGAAGGAAATACCCTCGCCTGGCTTTCGGAGCTCGGTCGCAATCCCGGCCTCAGAGGCCTCCTCGCTTTTAGGGATACCGTGAAGCCGGAAGCGCGCGCGGCGATCGACAGTTTACGCCGCATCGGAGTGCGCTCTGTACTGATCACCGGAGACCACGCAGAAAGTGCCGCCGCAATCGCGGCCGAGTTGGGGATCAACGAGGTTCTCGCGGGCGTTCTCCCCGAAAGGAAAGCGGCAGAGATCGATCGTATGCGCGCAGGAGGGCAAACCGTGGCGATGGTCGGAGACGGCATCAACGACGCGCCGGCCCTCGCCTCAGCCGACGTAGGCATCGCGATGTCGACCGGTACCGACATCGCCATGCAGTCCGCTGGTATTACACTGATGCGCGGAGATCCACGCCTGGTCGCCTCGGCCATTCTTCTTTCCCGCGCGACGTATCGCAAGATCCAACAAAACCTCTTCTGGGCGTTCGTCTTTAATGTGCTTGGCATCCCGCTCGCGGCCTTCGGCTACCTGAATCCCATGGTTGCGGGAGCGGCCATGGCGTTCAGTAGCGTCTCGGTCATTGGGAATGCACTGACCCTGAAACGATGGAAGCCAACCCAGAACGAGGGGACAGCGTGAATATCGGGCAGGCCGCAGCGCGCTCTGGGGTCAGCGCAAAAATGATCCGGCACTACGAAAAAACAGGACTCCTTCCCCGAGCGCAACGTTCGGGCGCCGGATACCGTCTCTATGGAAACGCGGAAATTCACTCTCTTCGATTTGTTCGGCGAGCGCGTCTTCTCGGCTTCTCGATGGCGGAAATCAAAACTCTATTGGGACTTTGGAACAATCGTCGGCGTGCCAGCGCCGAGGTAAAGCGGCTCGCCCGCGCCCACATTGCCGAACTCGATGAGAAAATCGCAAATCTCGTCGAAATCCGAAGGACGCTGAAGAATCTCGCTGAGAAATGCCGTGGCGACTCGCGTCCCGAATGTCCGATCCTTGCGGATCTGGGTCGGAACTGACTTGTTTGCGACATTTTTCCCCAATTGAGTCGCGAATTTTTGCAGAAAGGGCGGGCAAATGCAGGTCGATTGGATATTGTGAAGCGTGCCCTGACGATGCATGGTGACACTGTCGTGCTGACCGGCGCCAGTTCAAGAGAGAGAGCACCTATGTCAAAAAAAACGATTTTAATCGTAGAAGACGATACCGACATCCGCGAAGCGCTCGTCGACGTGATCGAATATGCCGGCTACCTCGTTTCCGTCGCCGCGAACGGAAAAATCGCACTGGATCTTTTGAAATCCCGTGAAGCCGAAGGGACCACTCTTCCGAACCTCATCCTCCTCGACTCCATGATGCCGGTGATGGATGGAAAAGGTTTTCTCGACGCCATCGCTCAAGAAGGTTCGAAAAAATTGTCGCACGTCCCGGTCGTCGTCTTCACCGCCGGTAGCGCTACGGAGATCAAGCGCTTCACTTCCGTCGTCTGCACGCTCGGAAAGCCCATCGACATCGATGGTCTGCTGGGGACGATCGAACGCTACTGCTGAGTCGCTATTTCTGGCTAATCCGTTTGCGCACGTAGGCGAGGATAGCATCCGATTCATACATCCATTCCGTCGGCTGATTGGGGTGATTGATGCGGAGGCACGGGACCTGGTCCTTGCCGCCCTGTTCAACGAGTTCCCGATAGGCGTTATCGTCGACCAAAACGTCGACCTCCGGAATTTTTACGCCCATCGCCGCTAACGTGCGGCGTGTCTTAAATGAATAGCTGGAGATCTCGAACTGATAGAGGCGATGACCGACAAAAAGCTCTCGCAGCCGGGACGACTCAGCGGCGCTCAATACCGGCTCTTTCTCGAAGAGAGACCGAGAAAACGGGCGAATCGCGGATCCAAGAAGGCCGATCAGTTTCCACATGATTTGCCAAGGTTGTCCGATCACCGACCGGTTTTCAATCCGAGAGCGCCTTGAAGCATAGAATGACATCCCTTTCCCAGTTGATGTTCCTGGACTTGCCCTTGAGCGGGGTGAGAAACTGCCTCAAAAGCGAGAAAACCATGCACCTCATCCCCATTCTCCTCCTGATGTTCCCACTTGCCTCGTTCGCCCACGGGCCGGACGATCCGACAGATTGGCGAAATGACCACGCCGCCTATCGCTCGGCACGAGTCGAGGACCGTCTCAAGCTGAGCAAATCTGCGATCGGCGAATATCCGGATCTCCCGATCTCGCCCGATTACCTCAAGACTAAGCTTTCGGAATTCACCGGGGCCGTCCCTGTTCGGATCGATGGAAAGGAAGTGCGAATCGAAGAGCGCGGGGGAAACACCAACCTCGACCTCGCACGACGCTACCTCCAGCTCGAATATGAGGCTCTGGGGTTCAAAGTCAGCTTTCACTCCTTCAGCAGCGGTAAAAATCTGATCGCAGAAAAAATGGGTACCGACCCCGCGCGTCCCACCCTCATCCTCTCCTCCCACATCGACTCCGTCGGAAATGCCGGCGCAAATGACGATGGGGTCGGCACGATCGCTGCCCTGGCCATTGCCCAAGCGCTCTCGAAGATTGAGTATCCCCGTACGATCCGCGTGGTCGGCTTTGACCGTGAAGAGCGGGGACTCGTCGGCTCCTCCGCCTATGTGAAGTCTCTCCCGGCCAATCAAAAGATCCTTGGAAACATCCAAATGGAAATGATGGCCGTCGACAAGGACAAGGACGGGAAGTTCCACGTCATCGATTGCGGCAAAGGCTCTTCGGCGGCCATCACCAAGGAGATCATGAGCGCCGTGACAGCGCTCCAACTCCCGCTCACGCGCGTTTCTGCATGCACCAGCGCAAGCGACCATGCCTCATTCTGGGCCGCGAACCATGCCGCCGTAGTTTTGTCTGAGAACTTTTTCGGCGGAGATTCAGACCCCTGCTATCACCGGGCCTGCGACGTTGTAGATAGCCGCATCGACTTTACGTACGTTAGCCAGATTGCGCGCGCCACGGCCTCCGCAGCTGCGAAGATGATGAGTGGTGCTTGGACTCCTTCGAACTAGTCCAGCTCAAGACCGGAATCGTTAGCTTACGATCCTCCGAAAACCGCGAAACCTTCCACCCGGTAATCGGCCCACAAGCCGAAGCCGAAGCGCTTCATGTCGCCCAGCAACGTCTCGTGGAACGCGCGGCCGCGATCGAAGGATTCACGGTGTGGGACGTCGGTTTCGGCGCCGCGGCCAATGCCCTCTCCATCATCGCGGCACTCGAAAACGCTGACTCAGCGGCAACAATCCACAGCTTCGACAAGAGTACCGGGCCGATCGAATTCGCTATTCAGCACTCCTCAGACCTCAGATATCTCCTCGGTCATGAGTCGCGAATCCGCTCGCTCATCACTACTGGGGTCGTGCAACTGACTCCACGACTTCGGTGGGAGCTTCATCTGGGCAACTTTTCAGAATGCATGATGAATCCCGCACTGGGATCTCCTCACGCGCTGGTCTACGATCCGTATTCTCCCAAAGTAAACCCTGAGATGTGGGATCTCGACCACTTTACGAGCCTTTACGCTCGATTGGATTCACGCTCACCTTGTCTACTCACCAACTACACGCGCTCCACCGCAGTCCGGGTAACGCTGCTCTTGGCCGGTTTCTATGTGGGAGCGGGGGCCTTGGTCGGCGAAAAGGCCGAAACCACACTGGCCACCAATCAACTCGGCCTGCTCACGGCCCCTCTTCCGCTGAGCTGGGTCACGAAGCGGGTTCGTATTTCCGGAAACGCTGCTCCCCTTCGCGGGGCCACCTATACGCTTGGCCCCATCAGCGAAGAAGACTACGCCGCATTGCTCGGTCATCCGCAATTTCAGTCCGCAGGATCGCCGTAAACGGCGAAGGATGAAGGTCTTTTAATCCTAGAACGAAGCTTGCCAGCCCCAAGGCGCCTCGCTACTCTTTTGAGATCACTTTTTACTTTTTCCCCATGGAGAATCCGTCATGAATCAGCGTCTCGCCATACTGTCGACTGCCGTCCTTGTTACCACTGCCTTCGCCTGCGCACCGTCACCCGCTAAGCTCCAAGAGATGATGGAAAAGAACCCCGAGATCGTCTTCGGTGCCATCGAGAAGAATCCGGACAAATTCCTCATGGTGATGAGCAAGGTCGAGCAAGAAGGCCAAGCTAAGATGCGTGAAAATCAGGAGAAAGAAGAAGCGGCGCGCTTTGAGCGCGAGCTGGCCAATCCTCTTGCTGTGGAAATCACCGCAGATCGTGCCGCCAAAGGCGAAGCGAGCGCACCTGTCACCATCGTCGAATACACCGACTTCCAATGTCCGTTCTGCGCACGCGGCAACAACACGATGAAGCAGGTCATGGAAGCTTACCCAGGGAAAGTGCGTTTGGTTTACAAGAGCCTTCCGCTTCCCATGCACCCATTGGCCAAGCCAGCGGCCGCCCGCTTCGAAGCAATCGCAATGCAAGATGTCGCCAAAGCATGGAAGTTTCACGACGAGCTCTTTGACACTCAGGACAAGCTGAACTCCGACGGCGAAAAGCACTTGGATGCCCTGGCTAAGAAAGTCGGAGCGAACGTAGCGAAAATGAAAGCCGACATGAAATCCGAGCGCGTCGAGAATTTGATCAAAGCGGACATGGATGAGGCCCAGAAGCACGGGATCAGTGGAACGCCCGGTTTCATTGTAGCGGGCGTGGCCGTTCGCGGTGCCTACCCGTTTGAAACCTTCAAGAACATCATTGATAAAAAGCTAGCCGCGAAATGACCCCTTCGTCGGGCAGGTCGGGAAGAGAGGCTGCCACGTGAGCGCGGATCTTCTCGACCTGCACGGCAAACGTCCAGACGAAGCGCTGGACGCGATCAATCGATTTCTACTCCAAGTTGAGCAGCGTAAACTCAAACGTTTTCGCATCATGACCGGCAAGGGCACCGGTAAACTTCGCGACCTCGTCATCGGAATTCTGAAACAGGGAGGCTATCCCTGGAAATACGAGAAGCTTGCGAACGGAAAGCTCAACGAGGGCGTACTCGTCGTTTTTATGGAGTGATGGGCAAGGTAAAGCGGAAGATGGATCCGCCGCTTGGAGGACATTCGACCCAGAGCTTGCCTCCATGCTCCTCGACGATCCCTTTCGCAATCGGTAATCCCAGGCCGGTGCCCAGATGCGCGGTATCGCGATTCTGCCAAAAGTCTTCAAAAATATACGGGATACAATCGGTCGGAATTCCAGGCCCTGAGTCCTCAACAGAAATCACGATCTGACTGAGGTCTCGATGCGCACTCAAGGTGATTCGCCCATCACGAGGGGTAAACTTAATGGCGTTTCCGAAGAGGTTAGAAAAAACTCTGAAGAGCGATTCCGTATCGGCAAGGACGTCGACATTCGCATTCTCGACCTTGAGTTCGATCGAGATCCCTTTGTCTGCCGAGAGAATACTTGCGAAGTCGTAGGCCTCTTGAAGAATCGGACCCAACGGTACAGAACGTGTCGCAATTCGAAAGGTACCGAATCGGATTTTCGCAGCATCGAGCAAGTTGTTGATCAGCAAATTCATCCGACCTGAACTTTCAAGAATTCTGGCGGTCAGTAAACGACTTCGGGCGGCGCCATCTCCTTGCAACGCCTTCTGCCCCAATAAAAGATGTGCGGAAAGATCAATAGCAGTGACGGAGTTCTTCAAGTCATGCGAAATCATCGCGAGCATTCGCTCCCTCCCCCGAACCTCACGCTGTGAATCGCTATAGAGACGTGCGTTATCAATCGCCATCGCACAACGCGAAGCGAGCACCTCAGCCAGATGCCGGTGCGTTCTCCCGTAGGAGAATCCAGGACGTGAATGAGTGAAGGTCATCGCACCCAGCACGTGATTGCGACTGATGAGGGGTACCGTAACTGTCATTGCAGAATCTAAAGCGCAAGATCTCTCTCTTCCTTCCGTAGAAGATAGAACTCCCCGCAGCGCTGGCGACAGTTCATCTAAAGTCAGCCTTACTCTTCCGCTCACCGTGCGGCTTGGTGACGATGCAGAACGAGCGAACGCTCGGCTGATGCATCCGTCGTGATCCATGACGTCGACCGTGCATTCATCGGCCAGATCCGGAACGAGCAGGCTTGCGGCTTTCTCTAGAGTTTCGTCATAGTCGAGATTTGAGCCAAGGGCCCGAGAGGCTTCCGCTAAATAAACCCAATGCTCTTGACCCATCTCCTCGGCCAGCTGGCGAGCAGCCAAAACCTCCGCTCTCGCCTTCATTACCCGATCACGAGAGTAAAGAAACACCCCAACAAGAATCAGGACAAAAAATGGAAAGACACCGCTCAATCCGACTAAGAAGTAAGCGAATGAAAATGAAAGGAGCGCAGAGCCGACCAGAACCCAAAATTTTGTGGTCGACTCCAGGGTAAGCATACCCTGTTTTTCCATCACCTAGGGGCGTCTGTCCCGAAAATTCGATGAGCCCACCAGGAAGAAGACGCGCGGCGCAGTCGGTCTCTCGAGGAACTTTCTCGTGGCTCGGATGACCAGATCAAAACTTGCCCCAGCATGAACTTTCCGGTCATCGTGGTCGAACGAGATGGCATTTGAACTCTCCACCTCGATCCTTCGATCAAAATCATTTTCATCGACCGGGTCCGACTCAAATCGAACCAGGCTTAGGTTCCTAACACCCGGGACAGAGTGTCCCGCGGGCTCAGCGGAAACAACCAAGGGCCTCTCTTCAAAGCTTTCAGCTAGTCCGAGCAAGGAATGCCCCGTGCCCACCGCACCGACCAGAACATCGACCCGGGGTAATTCTTGCTGAATTCTTGCGGCCAAAGGTCCATAGAATCGACGCTTCTCGCGTCCCCTCATCTGATTGAGGCAAAGCACTTCGGGATGAGAAGCAGCGAAGGATTCAAGATCGCTCATGATCGTCTGAAAGGGTGCAACCCTCACCTCAGCACCCAGGTCCAAGAGCCGACTCTGCGTCTGCGCCAAAGCCTCTTCCGGCAAGGAGGCTGGCAAGAAGATCACGCAGCGACAACCGATCTCACGGGCGAAGTAGGCCAGGGAGTAGCCGGTACTACCCGCGCTCGCTTCCGCGAGTACGGAAGACCCGGAGAGTTTACCCTCTCTCTCCCAATCATCCATTTGCCCCCGCACCAGGTGATCCTTGATC
>JBEIOW010000354.1:0-3174 GCA_040377385.1 Bacteriovoracaceae bacterium
CGCGCGATCCGACGTGGTCGAAGAGGCAGACCGACACTCCACTCTCTACTCTTTTTCCTCCACGTTCGAACCGCAGCGCCTACAAACGCGGGAAGGCTCCAATCAGGGGACGGAGCCTTCCCGCGATTTTTTAGGTCTTCTTGATTGAATCGAGCGCATCCGAGACTGCCTGCCGAAGCGGCTCCACGTCACCTGAGTGCAAGTGTTCGAACCAGCGCCCTTCCGGATAAAGAACCGCAGTGATCCCCGATTTACATCGGCCCAAGCAGCCAGACGCGTTCACACGAACACGCCCGTGCCATTCCGGGCTCTGACAAATTTTCTTTACACGATCGCGAAGCTCCACCGAGCCCTTGGGCGCGCAAGACTCTCCGCTTTCCTTAGTGTTCGTGCAGATGAAGAGATGGGCTTCTAAGCCATGACCGTCTGACATGAGGTCCTTCTATCATAAAAACGGGGACTCCCTTTCGGAAGCCCCCGCCTGCCAAATCCGTTGGCGATTCTTCTTCGGAGGGCAAGCCCTCCGTAGCCGAGCGTCAGTCCGTCGAACGCAATCCGCTCAAATTGTGCCCTTCGTTAGGGCGAATACCCCAGCGCCTTCTCCACGTTCAGACGGCCCGCAGTCGAGACTTTACCTTTGAGGGCCTCCACCGGATCGACCGTGCTCAAGAGCGCGGCCTTGACCTCACGGTAGGTCCAGGTCGGGTGCTTGGACCAGACCAGTGCCGCCGCACCCGCGACGTGAGGTGCAGCCATCGAAGTGCCGGATAGGCGGCGATAGGTATTCTGAGGCGTCGTGCTCAGAATGTTCACTCCCGGCGCTGCCAAGTGCGTCGTCTTCTCACCGTAGTTCGAGAAGAAGGCGAGCTTGTCCTGAATGTTCGTGGCTGCAACCGATACGATGTTGTCCGTACCGAACGAAGCCGGATAGCTCCGCGTGCCAGACGTATCGTTGTTGGTGGTTTCATTGCCCGCAGCGGCGATGAACAAAACATCACGCGCCTGAGAGCGCTCAATGGCCTTCTCCAGCGCCGGGTTTTCTTCGTCAGCCGGACCACCCCAGCTATTGCTGAGGACTTTAGCGCCATTCTCGACGGCGTAATCAATCGCGCGGATGGCGTCCGCGGTCGTTCCGCTTCCTTCACCCGTGAGGAACTTGAGGGCCATGATTGAGACTCGGTGGTTGACCCCTGCGAGACCGACACCGTTCTCGCCAGTTGCCCCGATTACCCCCGCGCAATGGGAACCGTGCTCGTTATCGTCGTAAGGCAGTCCATCGTTGTGAACAAAGTCATAGCCCACGATGTCCCCGTTCTTCGGATTCGGGTTACGCCACATATTGAAAGCGAGATCTTCGTGGTTGTAATCGACGCCAGTATCGATCACGGCGACGATCATCTCCTTCGCCCCTTTCCACTGCGACCACGCCTTAGGAGCGCGGATCGTATTCATTCCGTAGGTGTCTTTAAACCGTGGATCGGACTGGCCAGCGACGTCCGCCGGAGCAGGCTGAACGTCCGGACGCCGAGCTGGCGGCGTAGGGAGAGGATCCCCTTCACAACCCGGAGGAAGAGGAATGCCGGGTACCCAGCAACCGCCATCGCTTGGCGGCTTCTCTGCGGTTGGATCGCAGCCTTTTGGGAATTTATAGAAAGGAAGATTGATCAAACATGGCTCCCCTTCCAACGCGGCCGCGGCAAGCAAGTCCAGCCGAGGCGTGCGTGGTGCGCGCAAAATATAGTTGGGCTGCGCGAATGCGATGCCGGGTTGAGCGTTCACTTCCGCGATGAGCTCCCGCAGATCGCTGGAACCGTTGACGGTCCACAACTCGAGATCTTGCATCATACCCGTGTACCGGCGCACCTTCTCAACACCGGCCGCACGATAGACGGAGTTGATCGACTTGCGATCGCGCTTTGCTCCTTCGCTAAACTGAACGAGAAGTTCATTTTGAACATAGTCCGCCGCGAGCGCCGAACTACCGAAAGCTGCCATCAGAACGATGGCGAACGCGGATACACGAGTCCCAGAGATTCGAATCAAAGACATTTGGAATTCCCCCACACACTTAAACGTAGGGCGTGAGTGTAGTCACCCAAGGAGCGAATGCAAACTTTGACACGATGCTTTGTTTTTTTACACGGGGCTTGTATCCCCATGAACTTCCTCTACACTCGCCGCGAACATCAAAGGATCTATAAGGCTTAAAAACGCATATGCTCCAGAGCCCAACGTTTTGGAAGACCGCATCCCTTCTTCTTCTTTCTAATCTTTTCATGACCGCCGCTTGGTACGGCCACCTCAAGAGCAAAGGATCCACCCCACTCTTCATGGCGATTGGCGTGAGCTGGCTGATCGCATTGCCGGAATACGCGCTCCAAGTTCCCGCCAACCGGATCGGTTACGGCGAAATGACGGCCTATCAGCTCAAGATTTTGCAGGAATGCATTACTCTGTTGGTCTTTATGGGATTCGCTTGGCTGTGGCTCGGCGAAACACCCACCTGGAGATATGGCGTCGCCTTTGGCCTGATCCTCGCTGCGGTCGCGGTTGTTTTCAGGAAGTAAAACGGAGAAGGCCCCGGAAGACGTCTTGTCTTCCGAGGCCTTCAGAACCCTTCCGTGGGATCCGCGCTTACACTTCCCGGTCTTGCTGCCGGCGGATGTAGGCGGGAACGTCGTATTCGTCGTCGGTGAGATTCGTGATGCCGAGGCGCTGGGCAATTGCGCGCGCCCGAGCCAGTTCACTCGTTTCCGAACCTGCGCCTGCGGCGGCGTTCATCGCTGGCGTCACGTTCTTTTGAGGGGCCGAAGCTTCCGCAGCGGCCTCCGCATCAAACCGCTGAAGCTCTTGCTCAACCCGGCTCGAAGGCATGATCGCTGCTGGCGCCTCAACGACTGGAGCCGTGCCCCTAACCATCGCGGCTGCGGCGGCGATCATTTCCGCACTTGGAGCAGGAGGGATCACCGTCGCCTGTGGAACCACCGTAGGTTCAGGCATCACAGGAGAAACCACCAGTGCCGGAGCTACCACTGCGCTGGGTTGCGCCTGGGTAAGCGTTTGAGTTGCTTGAGCGAACGCTTGAGGCGTCACGCTTGCTAGGGCGGCGGCTCCGCCGAGACCCGTCGCGATGACGGTGACCTTCACCTGATCCTTGAGCGACTCGTCGATGAC
>JBEIOW010000451.1:0-2560 GCA_040377385.1 Bacteriovoracaceae bacterium
ATAACGGAGAAAGGCGACTTCCTTTCGCACGCGCTCGGCTGCATGTTCACGCGTAAAGGCTGGGTTCTTCCGCTGGGTATCCCACTTGTTGAGCGCCAGAATGACGCCGCAGCCGATCTCCTCGATCAGTCCGCCGATCTTCTCGTCCTGGTCGGTAATCCCGTGCTCACCATCCAAAAGCAGGACGGCAACGTCACACCGTTCCAGAGCCTTGCGCGCCTGAACAACGGACAGAACTTCGACGCCCTTCTCGGTCTTGCTCTTCCGACGAATCCCGGCCGTATCGATCAGGATAACTTTTTGGCCACCCAGCTCGGCCTCGGAGTCCACCGCATCGACTGTCGTGCCGGCGATGGGACTTGCGATCATACGCTGCTCACCGAGGAGCGCGTTGACCAGCGTGCTCTTACCGACGTTCGGGCGCCCGACGATCGCGATCTTAGGGGTGCGGAGGAGAGGTTCGGGGGCTTCTTCCTCTTCTTCGTCCAAAGCTTCTAGGTCTTCGAAATCAACGGCATCGTCTTCCAGTTCTGACTCGGACTCTGAGGAGACTTCATCTTCGACGACTTCAACCGGCTCGGGCTCCGCCGGAATGAATCCGAGCTCGCGGCCCATCACCGCCTCGAGCCGCTCGATAATCAATTCTTGGAGCTCGTCGATCCCTCGGCCGTGCTCCGCCGAAATACCGAGAATCGCGTCGAGTCCCATGGCGTAAAATTCAGTGAGCCGATCTTCGTGGCTGCGGTCATCGACCTTGTTGACGGCGCCAATCGCCACTTTTCCCGATCCAAGGAGTCCTGAGGTCTGGAGCGAGCGAACAACCTCCTCATCGTGAGGCGTTAAGCCGCTTTGCGAGTCGAACACGACCAGGACGGCATCGGCTTGACCGAGCGCGATTTCGACCTGCTGGCGAATTTCCTCGATCCAGCTCTCGCCACCGAGCCCGCCCGTATCGATGAGCGAAAGCGGAATCGTGCGCCCACGCACGATCCATTTGGCGCGCTCTTCGAGTCGATCACGGGTGACCCCGGGAAGATCGTGCACGAGAGCGCGACGATGTCCCAGAAGACGATTAAAAAGAGTGCTCTTACCGACGTTCGGGCGGCCCACGATCGCGAGTCGAAATTCAGATTCGATCGGGGGGCGCGAGGCCGCGGCCACGCGGTCGGCGATGCGCTGCTTGGTCTTGCGGCTCATGATGTTGAAACTCCGGAGGAAGACGGCTTGGACTTCTTACTTTGACTTTTATTCTGACCCTTACGCTTAGACCCGCGCGCTCCGGCGGGTAGGTGATAGCCGAGGCGCTCGAGCGCGTCTGCGTTCTTGCTCCAGTCTTCCAGGACTTTGACCTGAAGACCGAGGAAGATTTTCTCGCCGAGAAAACTCTCGATCGATTTGCGCGCGTTCATTCCGATGTCTTTGATTTTGAGGCCGCCCTTGCCGACGACCATGCCCTTCTGCGAGTCGCGCTCCACGTGGATGATCGCCTCGATGCGCAGGGGCTTGACGGCCTCGTCAAACTTCACGAGCTCAACGGCGCAAGAATAAGGCAGCTCTTCTCCGAGGTTGAGGAGCAGCTGCTCGCGGATTTTCTCAGCGGCGAAAAACCGGAGAGGCCGATCGGAGACCTGCTCCAGATCGGGATAGTGGAAGGGCCCTTCCGGGAGCATGGGCCAGCTGGCCGCGAGGAGCTCGGCGATTCCGCGGCCTTTGTAGGCCGAGACATGCAGGATCTGCTCAAATACTACCCCGCGCTCCTCGGCTGCTTTCAATACCAGCGGCAAAAGCAGCTCGCCATTGGCGAACTTCAAATCACACTTGTTCATCAGGAGGAAGATCTTCGATCCGCTCATGGCGGCGAGCAGGTCCAAGACGACAGTTTCGGCGGTCAGCTTGGAGTTTGGATCAACGAGGTACCAGACGAGGTGGGTGCCTTCGAGCGCCTCCTTCACCTCGGACATCATGTAGGCGTTGATGCCGCCTTCTTTGGCGCGATGGATTCCGGGCGTATCGATGAACACCATCTGACCGATCTTCTTTTCGGTCAGAATTCCTAGCACGCGCTCACGCGTCGTTTGCGCCTTGGGGGTGACAATGGAGAGCTCCGAGCCGACGATGCGGTTCATGAGGGTGGACTTGCCCGCGTTCGGGCGTCCCGCGATGACGACGAAACCAGAACGTTTCATGCTCATGCCTCAGTCATCGGTGAGGTAGGCGACGAAGAGCTAGCCAACCCCGTCTTGTGAATGGCTGCGCGCGCGGCGTTTTGCTCGGCTTCCTTCTTGGAATTGCCAGTGGCCATCGCGAGCATCTTATCGCCGAGACGAACCTCGACTTCAAAAACCTTGGCGTGATCAGGGCCGTGCGTTTGCAATAAATGATAGGTCGGCGTCTGGCGATAGCGAGCCTGACTCAACTCCTGGAGGCGGGTCTTGTGGTCATGCACGCCCATCAGCTCGCTCTCCCCACTTTGGAAGAGCGGCGCAAAGAGGTGGCGGACGACCGGATAAACGGCGTTGAAACCTCCGTCGAGATAGATCGCCGCGATCAACGCCTCGAA
>JBEIOW010000170.1:0-5223 GCA_040377385.1 Bacteriovoracaceae bacterium
CCCAAACCCTGGATCATCCTCGCCAGACAAAGCACTCCGAGCCGTGCCGCCATCCCGCAGAAAATCGAGCCCGCGATGAAGATCAAAAACCCAGACAAGAAGACGCGCTTGCGGCCGAACTGATCCGAAAGACGTCCGAACGGAAGGATGAAGCAGGTAATGACGAGCAGATAGACAACGACCACCCATTTGATGAGCGAGATGGGGGCCTGCAACTCCTTCGAGAGAGTGGGAAGCGCGATATTGACGATGCTCGCGTCGAGCGTGGCCATGAAGGTGCCACAGGCGACGGCGGAGAGGACGCGCCACGGTCGGGACATTCATTCATTGTAGCAGGGCGACATGAGGGGCAAAGGCAGGAATAGAGTCAGCGCATCGCATCAACGACGACTTCCTCCTTTATTCCGTCAAAAACCCGATGCTAACCTCGCGCCATGACTCCTTCAGAGCTCCATTCCCTTTCGAAAGAACTCCGCACCTGGATCATCGACATGCTGATGGAGGCCAAATCCGGCCACCCCGGCGGCAGCCTCTCGGCGATCGACCTGATTTCCGCACTTTGGTTCTCCGAAATGCGGGGCGTGGACGGTCCTGACCGACTCGCGCACGACCGCGATCGTTTTGTCCTCTCCAAAGGGCATGGCGTGCCGGCGCTCTACGCGGTGCTCGCCAAAAAAGGATTCATCGGCATCGATGAGCTTCAAACCCTACGTAAGACCGGATCACGGCTCCAAGGCCACCCCGACCGCGTTCGCCTTCCCATTGTCGAGGCTTCGACTGGGTCACTGGGTCAGGGTCTGTCGGTCGCGATGGGGCTTGCGATGGCCGCCAAACTCGACGGCTCCGCTTCGCGGACGTTCTGCCTCATGGGGGACGGCGAGATTCAAGAAGGTCAGATTTGGGAAGCCGCGATGGCCGCGCCGAAATTTGGCCTCTCCAACCTCTGCGCGATCCTCGATCACAACAACGCGCAGATCGACGGGTACGTCACCGATGTCATGCCGATCGAGCCCGTCGCGGACAAGTGGTCTTCCTTCGGCTGGCGAGTGATCGACGTCAATGGTCACGATTACTCCGCCATTCTCGCGGCCTACGCCGAAGCCCGCGCGCTGCAGGAAAAAGGCTCCAAGCAGCCCGTACTGATCCATGCCCATACGATCAAGGGCAAAGGCGTTTCTTTCATGGAAAACAAAGTGGAATGGCACGGCGTCGCGCCCAAAGCCGACGAAGCCAAACGCGCAATCGAGGAGATCCGAAATGGCTAAGGCAACCCGGCAGGCATTCGGCGAGGCGCTTGCGGAACTCGGCGGCAAACATCCACAGATCGTCGTCCTTGATGCCGACCTCGCGAAGTCGACCAAGTCGGAGATCTTCGCCAAGAAGTATCCCGATCGCTTCTTCGAAATGGGAATTCAGGAAGCCAACATGATTGGCGCGGCGGCCGGAATGGCGTTTGCCGGCAAGCTCCCCTTTCTTTGTTCCTTCGGCTGCTTCATCACGGGTCGTTACGATACGATCCGATTGAGCGTGGCTTACGCGGGCGCCAACGTGCGCCTCATCGGAACCCACGCCGGCGTGGGTATCGGCGACGATGGTCACTCGCAGATGGGTTTAGAGGACATCACCCTCATGCGCGCGCTCCCGACGATGGGCGTTTTTCAACCAATGGACGCGAAGGAAACCTCGCTGATCATGGATTACCTCGTCAATGAGTGGGAGGGTCCAGCCTACCTCCGCCTCACCCGCCAAGCGTTGCCCGATCTACTCCCGGCAGGCGCAGACTGGAAACCCGGCAAGCTCCTTGAGATCCGCGCGGCGAAATCCACGGGAGATCGCTCGCGCAAGGTCGCGCTCATCGGTAGCGGCCATGGAACCTCGGAATGCATGAAGGCCGCCGAACTCTTGGAAGCCCAAGGAATTCCGGCCAGTGTTTGGAACTGTCACTCTCTCAAGCCGTTTGACGACGTCGGCCTGGCAAAACTCGCTGCGGACTGCTCTCTCATCGTCACGGTCGAAGACCATTCCGTGATCGGCGGTCTCGGCTCTTGTGTCGCCGAGACGCTCGCCAGTCTTTCGACCCATCCGCGACTCGTGAAATGCGGCGTTCAGGATCTATTTGGCGAAAGTGGCGAGCCGGAAGAACTCCTGGAAAAGCATGGCATCACAGGAACAAAGGTCGCCGAACGCGTGCGGACGTTACTTGCGACCTGACATTTATTCCACAAGGAATTGATCGGTCGCTCGCCATTTTTCTAGGCGGTGCACTAAATAGCTGGAATTGATCGACTTATTCTAAAAACGGTAAACAGTGACACGCTTAGTCCATATAGTTGATTGAAACAATACACTATAATACCGATAATTAAGATGTGTGCACAATTGGGGGATCACCGTCATCCGTTCTGTTCAGGTTATACCCGTCTTCGGCCCGTCGGGCCGTAACGTCCCTCTGTTTGGCGACCGCGCTATTGCTCTCCGGCTGTCTCTCTAAGCTATCCAACGCCTTCCTCGAACGCAGTGGAGAAAACAGCTCCTTTGTTCCGGCCGGCTGCGACTCGACTACGGTACGCACCTTCTTCCAACAGCGCGTCAACCCGCTCCTCGAAAACAAATGCGCCACCTGTCACAACGCGCGGAATCCGGTTTTCAACGTCGGCGCTCAGTCAGCGAATTATAGCCAAGCCAAAGGTCGCGGTGAGGATCTTGTCCTCTATGGAACCAATCAACGCGCGCACGGGGGCGGAACCGTCCTTTCGGGGCCTGAAGCCTCGATCATCTCCGAGTGGCTTGCACTTGAAGCGCAGGCTGCGGAGATCTGCCGTGCCTCCACTGTCGGGACAACCGAGCTCAGCTGCACGATTTCTGACCGCTCCGCCGGCGCCAGTACGCCCGGCTCGACGTCCAACCTTTCTCGCTTCTCAGGTCAGTCCCTGAAGCCTCGCCTGCAACGCCTCTTCCCGGGTTCGACAATTCCTGACTCTTGGTTTTCCCTCTATGAAGCCAGTGGCCTGGACCGCATGCTCGCGCGCGCGGAGCGTTTCACCTCTGCCCCCGCACAGATCGGATTCCAGAACCGGGTTGAACGCTTGTGCTATTCCGCCGCAGTGACTCCGCGAACAGACGTCGGAGCCGTCTTCGCCGACGCGCCCGTCGCGGGCGAGACCCTGCCGACCGACGCCGCCCATCTCTACGCGACCAATGCCGTCCGAAACACCTGGCTTGTTCCGATCGCAAAGACTGACCCCCTCATCATCAAGATGCGGGATCTCTATCAGGCGGCCTACGACAACGCTCGTCTGCCCGCCGGACAAGGGGGCGGCGGCCTGAGCGCGGGCGACTCCACCACGGCTGCGCGTGCATCACTGTGCTTGTCGGTGCTTCAATCGCCGCAGTTCTGGCTGGGCACGGATCGGCCGGACGACATCCTGCGCAGAATTTCGTCCGAGCTCTTTAGACGTTCGCCTACGGCGGCGGACTATCAAGCTTTTGCGGCAGCCGCTGATCAAGGCGCGTTCCTCCGCAACTGGATCGAGAACCTTCAAAACGCGGGAGATACGAAGCCGTCCTACCTCGCGCAGATCGAGGAGCTGCTCAAAGACAAATGGGGTCTCCGACCCATGACTGAGCTCGACAATGATCGCTCGGGACGACGTTGGGATCCGCGAGATCCACAACAGGCAAACAGTGGCGCGAGCCTTCTGATGGGCACCTTCGTGAAATATTCGCGTTTTCCGGCGCAGGGAAATTGGCTCGATGGCCAGCTGATGGTCACGCTCGACACGACTGGGACTTCCAGTTTCCATACGGACCCCGAACAATGCGTACGTGGAACGCAGGAACAACCTTTTGATCCGCGGACCTTGCGAATCGAATTCCAAGCGTACAATTCCGTGATCAATCAGTGGCAAACCCTCGCCGGCTGGAGCCGCAATGGCGGCGGCGGTTACGACGCATTCGATGGTGCTGTCACGCTCTCCGATGGCGTCACCCAGCGTGTGATCCGCCTGCGCGACATCACTCATTTGCGTTCGGTCGGCGGAGGAAATTGGGAATTTCAGCGCGGCTACAACGGTACCGCGCAACAGGATCAGATCGCCGTACTTCCCGAAGAGAGTCGATTGATTGGTACGCCGGTTCAGCGTCTTGCGACCAATCAATTCCGGATCATCAGGACGAGCCCGAGCGGTGTTCAGAACGGCTACAGCGCGATTCAGCTTCCGATCACAGGCGAGACCGCCTACGTCTGCAACTCGGCCATGCGATTTGTCGCGAGCTGCTTTCACCGCGGGTGGAACCCGAACCGCCGTCCTTCAGGGAATCTTCGCGGCAATAACAACGGTCTGCTCCGATTCAATAACAGCGGACAAGTCCTCGCTCCGAACGCAAACGAGGAACGCGCCTGGACTGCAGAGGGTCTCGGATACATCAACAGCGATCGCACCACGATCCGCCGGGAGATCCACCCGATCATGAACGGCACGGAAGGATCCATTCTCTATACCTACGCGAATCCGGTCGTCCTCGGTGACTTTCGCTGCGGCGAACCCAACATCACCGAAGCCGGCAAAGCGGGTCTCTCGAACTTTCAAGAAGATGTGGCCTATCCGCGGGGTTTCAACGTCGCGACCTACACGAATGCGACACCACCCGACCCACTCGGGCTGAACACGCTGGGCATCAACTTGTATTACGCACGCGCCACCGGCCAAGCGACCGATGCGCAAGAGACTCTAGCGATTCAGGCGATCAAAAGGGACCTTGGGACCGAAACCACTCGCCTCGTGCAAGCGGTGGTCTCTGGCGAACGTGACTTCCGCGAGGTCCTCACGGCGAACTACAGCATCGGTACGGACTACTACCGCCACTATCTCAATAGTCAGGCGTTTATACTCCCCTTTCCGATTCCAGGATTTTCACTCGCCGCGAGTCCGCTGACGGTCTCAACCTTCAATACCTCAAACTACGCCCCTCTCCAGCGTCGCTGGTTCCACTACGGCACGGGAGGTGGCGCCCCGTCTGCGATTCCGAGCATCCTTAGCAACTACTTCAATGCCCAGGGGATCTCGGCATTTATCGGCCGACCCAATGCTGGGGTTCTGAGTCACTATCAATTCAACGACTCGGTCAAAGAGAAGATTCGAACCCGCGCATCCCGAATCCTCATCCGCGTCGGAGGCATTCCCGTCAATTATTTCAACCCGCAATCCGCGCAGCGGGATCTTC
>JBEIOW010000060.1:0-8381 GCA_040377385.1 Bacteriovoracaceae bacterium
GGGCCTTCCCTCCGAGTGGCGAGGCGCTTTTGATCGCGTGATCGGAAGCGACATCCTCTATGAACGCGCTTACCCCGAAGAAGTCGCGCGCGCGTTCAGCGAAGCGGCGGCGCCGGGCGCGGAGCTTTGGCTGGCCGATCCGGGTCGCCCTTACCTGCAAACGTTTTCTGATGCGATCGAGCGCCTGGGATGGAAAGCGGAGATGCGGATCGAACGCGTGGCTGACCCGCTCCCGGGCAAGCCTGCGAACCTGAAAGACGTGTTTTTGCTGAAGCTTTTGGACGCCCGCTAATCGCTCAGAGCGCGACCACGCGCGGGAACGTCAAAAAAGCCTCGCTCGTTGCGAATATTCCATTTTGCTAGCCTAGTGAGGTGTCGCTCCTCCGACGATTCGCCTTCTCCCTTCCGCTCTGCCTCTGCCTCCTCCACCTCGCCTCGCTCACGGCCCAGGCGGCCCACCCTCTACCCAGCGATCTGCGTTACCCCGATCCGGCCGTCGTCCCGCCGGTTCTCTCTGACGACGCTGACCTTCAGTCTCTACGCACCGTCGCGCACCTGAAGGGTTGGACGATGTTTGCGGGTCAAAGCGGCGGCACGCTGCCGGTCTTGGCCGTCGATCAGATTTATTTTCGCGGACTCTTCGCCCAGTGGATCGCCGTGAAGAAAGACGCCTATCCCCTGCAGCCCCGCTATCGGGAGAAGCTCTATTCGGTGGGCCAAGAAGGACTGCTTTACCACTCTGCGACCACCGACGGCCGTGGCATCGCGTTCTTCTTTCATGGACTCAGTGAAGAAGAAGCCCGCGCGCTCCTTCGCTCCATCGCTCTCCCGGTCGTAAAAAGATCCTGGGATCTCCTCGTTAGCACCGCACATGCGGGACAAACCGAGCCTCCTCAAAAAACTGCCGAGCAGATCAAGGACTCCGAAGACTTCCGAAAGTTCATCGACGGGGCGACAGAGTATCTTCGCGTCTCGCCCCCTCAAAACGTGCAGTGCCCACCGACTTCTCCCTTCATCAGTATTCGCACCAAAGACGCGAACTCCAATCCACTCGTGGACCCTGCCCTCGTCACTCAGCTCATGAAGATCGCCAAGCGCACAGCACTCAACACGGGTCTGCCCGACGGGGACTGCTTCAAGTCCACCTTGCAAGGGATCTGGAACGGGAGTTTCGGCGGGCTGCTCGATACCCTTAAGGAAATGGGCGAAGAAGGAAAGTCCCTCCTCGACTACGCGATCAAGCACCCCGATCGCTCGGCGATGTTGGCGATCAACCCGACTGCCTTCTGGGGCGGTTACCTCACGCCCAAAGTCAGCGCCTTAGGCGAAAACTTCCGGCAAATCTTCGAAAAGTTTGACGAGATCCTACCCGGCATCGCGGACTACGCCAAAGACCCGCGAAACGAGAACGCGATCGTCAAAATTCTCTGCCAGATGTCCGCGCAGGTCGGCACGGAGCTCGGCATTGACCTCGTCCTCTCGCTACTTGTCCCTGGCGGTGCGACGAAGCTCCTCGCTAAATCCCCTCGCCTCCTCAAGATGGCCGAGAGCCTCAAGAAGCTCGCCGGACTAGGCGATCTCGCCGAGCTGCTGAAGAAGGACAACCGCTTCGGCCGGATTTTCGAATCCATCCTTCAAGGAAAGCCCATCACACCCAAGACGGAAACCGCTCTGCGCGCGGCCGATAGCCTGGTTGGAAGCGGAATGAAAGACCTCGCCGGGGAGATCGTTTCATGCGCGCTTTAAATGCCTACTCCCTCGTGCTCTCCTGCTTGCTCGCGGCTCTTTCTACCGAGCTTCACGCCAAGAGCCTCTGCGAGATGCTCACGCCGGAAAAGCTGAAGAGCCTGCAGACCTTCGCCAAGGACTTCCATCCCCACCGTGACATCCAAAAAATTATCGATGCCGCTGGCGACAACGCCTATAAGAACCACGTCGTCGCCAACTGGAACGTCTTGCGTTCACGTCTCGACGGCGGCGAGAAAATCGCGAGCACCTTCTCCAATCAAAAAATGGCGGCAACGGTTCTCCGCAAGATTCCGAGCGAGTTCAGCAAATGGGCTCGGGGCAATCCACAGGCCTTCGACGCCTTTATGAGCGCAACGAACAAGAACACCGGCAAACCCAACGGCCGCGTGGTCATACAGGTTGGCCTGGGGGACTTAAAAGAAAGCCTCGGTTACGCCCTCGAAAACAAAGGCGGCTCTATCCGCGAACTCAAGAACCTCAAAAAGGCCCAAATTGTCCTAGTCAACCGGGGCAACGGGATCGAACTCCTGACCGCTTACCCCATTCCTTAATCCGAATCGACGAACCCCGCTTGCTTCGCCGCGCAGGAACGCGATAATCGAACGCATGCTCCCACGCCTTTCCCCAATTCTCCTGAGCGCATGTGTGCTCGGCTCCGCTTCCGCCATCGCCGCAGACCTCCCGACACTACCCTACGCCACTCGGACGCGCGGCTACACCGCATGGAACACCTGGATTCGCGGCGACATTCGCTCGATCGGCATGTCCAATGCGACCGTGGGCCTCGGCGATTCCTGGACTTCCGTTTCGCAGAATCCGGGCGGGCTCGCGATGACCCTCAACAGCCTTTCGGTTCAGATCAATTCCAACAAGGTCCCCGACGGAAACACCCAGCATTACGAGCAGGCCGTTCAGGTCAGCAACTTCGGCGCCGTTGTGAATCCATATCCCTGGGGATTCAGCGTGGGTTACGAATCCCCGCACTCCGAGCGCCAAGAATCGGTCCTCGCCGGAACAGGGGGGCGGGCGATCACGGAGCTTTCGATCAAAGACATCCAGGTCAGCGCTTCCCGGCTGGCGCTCGATGATCGCCTCTCCGTGGGGATGTCCGCATCCTTCAGCCAGGCGATCCGCAGTCTCTCCACACCGGATCAACCGACGTCCTCCCACGACAGCAAGAGTTTTGCTGTCCGTATGTCCGTCGGGGCGCTTTATCAGCTTCCCCGCCGCGTCTTCCTCGGGGTCCGCTGGTCGCCCTCCACCCGCTATCGCCACGCGACCGATGCGCCCGCCACGCCGGCGCTCCCGGGATTTCTCAACCAGGATACCTACTCCCCCGCCGTCCTGGGACTGGGCTTGGGCTGGATCCCGAACTCAAGCCTGAGGGGCGGTTTCTCGTTACTCTTTGTCGGTCAGACCCAAGCTGCCGCTCTCGTCTCCGACGAGTCCAAAACCGTCGGCGCAGGCTACACGGTTCAACCGCGAGTCGGCTTTGACTATCGATGGCTGGACTATAAGTGGCTGGAAGGAAAACTCAGCCTCGGAAGCTACTACGAGATGTCGAGGATCGAGGACGCCCCTTCACGCTTGCACGGCACCCTCGGCGTGGAAGTCAACCCGTGGGTATTCAACGTCGGTGTCGCGCTCGATCGCGCGAAAGACTTCAAGAATGTGATCGCATCGATCGGCATCGACATCGTTCGCGTCGCACGTGTCCTCGAGTTTATTCCTCCGGACCGGAAACGCACCTACAACGGGGTCTTCACTTCGCCCACCCGCTGGAACGACGATGGTCTCCCAAAACCCATCAATCCCACCTGGGACCCCTCGCAGACGGACTCGCCCGGTGACATCGGCAAGATCATCGAACAGATCCCCGAGCGCGTCGAAAAGAAGATTGAGGAAATCAAAGCAGAGACCGAGAAAGCCGAGAAAAAGGCGCTTGCCGAAGAACGGCTCAAGAATCGCAAAAACAAAAAGACGAGACCCGTGAAGAGACCCGTGAAAAAGCCCGCGCCGAAACCTCGGACCTCTCCCACGACTCTGCCCGGTCCCCTGGCTCCGAGCGCAGCGCCCTCACCCGCGACTCTCTAGTCGCGCAAGAGCCTAACTCGTTGCGCGCTGAAGTCGCTCGATCCGCGTTGCAAGCGACGGGTGCGTTGAGAAAAGACGGAAGATGCCGCTCCCTTTGGAGGAGATCTTCAAGATCTGCATCGCCGGCTGACCTCCGAGATCGTTCATCTCGTAATTGCGCTGGAGGGCCTGAAGAGCGCGGATCATATTCTCACGACCAGCCAGGCGCGCGCCGCCCGCGTCAGCACGGAACTCACGCATCCGCGAGAAAGTCGCGACCACCATCGAGCCCAAGATCATAAACACGATCTCAAGCACGAAGACGGTAATCATGTAGACCGGACCACCCATGATCGGCGCATCGCGATCGCGCTCCTTGCCACCCTGGAGCGCCGTCATCACGGCAAAGGCCACCACTCGGGAGAGGAACATCACGAAAGCGTTCACCACGCCCTGAACGAGGGTCATGGTGACCATATCCCCGTTAGCGACGTGGGCAATCTCGTGGCCCAGCACGCCGTCTTGCTCGTCCCGGTTCATGCGCTGAAGCAGACCCGAAGAAACCGCCACCAGAGACCGAGACTTGCCCGGTCCGGTCGCAAAAGCATTGATCTCGGGGCTCTCGTAGATGCCGACTTGAGGCATCTTGGGGAGTCCCGCAGCCCGAGCGAGCGCATAGACCCGCTGAAGAAGGTCCGCCTCACTGGAATCCCGGGTATTGGGGTCGATGACCTGCACCCGCATCATCATCTTGGCCATCCAGCGCGACATGGCGAGCGAGATGAACGCCCCGCCGAAGCCCCAGACTGCGCAGAAGATCGCCAACTGCGTGTAATCCAAGCCGTACTGGGTCAAGTAGGGCTGAACCCCCAGAACCTGCAGCAAGATGCTCAGGGTGACCACGACGAGCAGGTTGGTGAGGATCAAAAGGAATATTCTTTTAGCCATTTGCATAAATTGAAAGATGGCATCGCCAGACAGAGAGTCAAGCGAAAGCAGACTGTGCTACAGTGCTTCGACGTGCAAAAATCCGGCATTCAATCTGAGTGGATTCAAGGCCTTTGCCTGCCCGGCGTCTGGTCCAAAGGGGTTCAACTTGCGCGCGCGGGCGCAGTCGAGTTGGAAGCCGAGAATCCCGAATCCGGCGAATGGAAGCTGCGCGTCCGCCTTCCCGGAAAAGCAGTCAGTCCACGCGTCTCCCTTTGGCCCTCCGAACAAGATTACCACTGCAGCTGCGATGATCGCGCGGATCCCTGCATGCACGTCGCGGCCGCCGCGATCGCACTTGCGCAAGATCGGGTCGAGCGAGCCGGTCCTGCGGACTCCACTCAAGCTCCTTCCTCGCGCGCGCAGCTGATCTATCGCCTGAAGGATCAGCAAGGCGTGCTCGGCATCGAGCGGGCGATTCGCGGACCCAAAGGCACGCAGCCTCTCACCGGTACCCTCGTCGCTTACATGGGCGGCGTGCAATCCGGTCGAATCGCGGGACCTGCGCCTACGCTGAGCCAAGAAGACTATCGTCTCGACCAGCTCCTCACTCCGGCCGGAGGCGGACGCCTGCCGGAAGAGCTCGCGCCGGCGCTTCTCAAACTCTTTGCCGAACTGCCTCACCTCGAGTGGGAAGGCCGCAAGCTCAGCGCGCGCGCGCGCCCCGTTCGCCCCGAAGCGGAAATCGTGGAAGGCACGGCGGGAGAGTTTCTCTTCCACTCGCTCGCGTTTGATTCGGGTCAGGTTCTCCATTCCTTCACCAACGGTTGGCAGATCCTCGAAGGCGATCTCCTCGCGACCGACCCTTTGCGTGTGCTCCCTGCCGAATGGCGCCCGCTTTGGAAAGCTCCCGCTCGTCTCGAAGACGGCCAGCGCGTTCTCATCGAGAAAAAAATCAATACGGCCGATGCCGCGCGCTGGACGCTCGAAGTGCTCCCGCGCTTTGAAGCCGCCGGCGTGCGCGTCTACGTCAAGACCCAGCGGTGGCCACGCCGCATGGAGGCGGAACCTCGGATCGAATTGCGGCTTCAGCCGCGTGATGACGGTGGCCTGAGCGTGCTGCCCGAACTCGTCTACGCGCGCGGCCCCGAAATCTTCGCGCGCATCGACCGCGAGCGCCTGCATCTGCTGCGCGAGAATGTCGTTTTCACGCGCGACCCATCCGCCGAAAAACGCTGGGTCAGGAAGCTTCAACAAGAGCTCCATCTCTCGCCCGGCCAGCTCGCACACTTTCCGGGCAGCGACTCGATTGCATTCCGCAAACGTCTCGAAAACTGGACCAATCCGAACGAAGCCGCCTGGGCGATTCCCGGCGGAGAACTCTCCCCGGACTTTGCCTGGGACGGCACCGACCGGATGAGCTTCCAGTTCCGCGTGGAAAGCGAGAGCGGCCCCGGCGCGCTCATTGACGCCGGAGAAGTCCTGCGCGCCTGGCAGAACGGCGAAGGATTCGTGCGTCTGCTTTCCGGCTCGGCCGGGAATTCCGGCTGGGCCGCCATCCCCCACGCCTGGCTCGAAAAAAACGGACGCGCGCTGGCTGAGCTCTTTGAGGCTCAACGCAAAACCGGAAAAGTTCCGCGCGCGCTGCTCCCCGCGCTCGTCGAGCTTTCGGCCAGCGGCTCGATTACTTTGCCTGAAGCCCTACAAACCCTCTCGGGCCGGCTCGGCGCAACGGGGGAAGACGTCGGCGAAGAGACCATGCTCGCCAACCTTCCGGAATCCATCCGCGGACTGCTTCGCCCCTACCAACGCGACGGCGTCCTTTGGCTCAAATACCGCCGCGGGCTTCCGCTTGCGGCCCTGCTCGCCGATGACATGGGTCTCGGTAAAACCATTCAAACGCTCGCCGCAATCCAGGATCTTCCGCGCACGCTCATCGTCGCGCCGACGAGCGTGATGCCCGCATGGCGTCAGCAGGTCGAGCGCTTCCTTCCCGGCACGACCGTCAACACCTATCACGGCCCCGACCGCACACTCGACACCCCGGCTCAACTCACGCTGACCACCTACACCTTGCTTCGCCAGGATCTCGCGCGTTTCCTCGAGATTGAATGGGACGCCGTCGTGCTCGACGAAGCTCAGGCCATCAAGAATCCCGACAGCCAGGTCGCGCGTTCCGCGATCCAGCTCAAATCCAAATGGCGGCTTGCTCTTTCCGGAACGCCGATCGAAAACCGCCCGCTCGAGCTCTGGTCCCTCTTCCGCTACCTCGAGCCCGAAGTGCTCGGCGAGCGCGACGCGTTCGAAGAGCGTTGGGCCGGCCCCCTTCGCCAAGGCAACCCGGAAGTCCTCCGCAAGCTTCGCGGACGGATTCAACCCTTCCTCCTTCGCCGGAAAAAGAGCGAGGTCGCCTCCGAGCTCCCGCCCAAAACGGAGCTTGTCCTCCACGCCGAGCTTTCTACGACCGAGCGCGAGCTCTACGACGGACTCTTCGCGATGGCGCGCAAGGAAGCGATGGCGATGCTCGAGCGCGACAAGAGCGTCTTTGGTGCGCTCGAGGCGCTCCTTCGACTCCGTCAAGCGTGCTGTCATCCCAAACTCCTTCCCGCTCAGGAAGCGCTCACCTCTTCGAAAATCGAACTTCTGCGCGAGACCCTCCGAATGTCCCGCGAGAACGGCCACCGCGTCCTCATCTTCTCGCAGTGGACGCGTTTCCTCGATCTCGTCGAGCCGATGCTCAAGGAGGAGGGCTTCTCGTTCGAACGTCTCGACGGCAGCGTACCCGCGCCCGAACGCGAAGCCCGCATGAACCGTTTCCAATCTCCCGACGGAGCGTTTGCGTTTCTGCTCTCGCTCAAGGCGGGGGGAACCGGCCTCACACTCACGGCCGCCGACCAGGTGTTCTTGCTCGATCCGTGGTGGAACCCGTTTGTCGAAGATCAGGCCGCCGACCGCGCGCACCGAATCGGCCAGAGCTTGCCGGTCACGGTTTACCGCCTCGTCGCACGCGGCACGCTCGAAGAACGTATCCTCGCGCTCCAAGCGGAGAAACGCGCGCTCGCACAGGGCTTGATCGATCCGGGGTACTTCCCGCCCGACGAAGAAGGCCACGCGCCCGAGTCCGCGCCCGTTCCGACGAGTTGGGGACTCAAGCGCGAGGATATCGAGAAACTCCTCCAGCCTTTGTGACAAACTTCAGCGCCGCGGTCGACGCGTCGGTAAACGAGGCTCGGCCGTTGCCGGATCATCCGGCCAGTAGTGGCGCGGGTACTTGTGAGAAAGCTCGCCTTTAACTTGCGGGTAGGCGTTCTTCCAAAAGCTCGCTAGATCCTGCGTGATCTGCACGGCGCGCATGTTCGGTGCAAGCAAGTGGAGAGTGAGCGGCACGCGGCCCCCCGCAATGCGAGGACCGGTCAGGAGGCCAAAAAAATCCTGGAGACGACTCTCGAGCCAAGGCGGCTGAGTGTCGGAATAGAGGATCGCCGCCGTGCGACCGTGCGGGTTGGTCCAGCGTTCGGGCGCGAGTTCTTCGATTCTCCGGGCACGTGCCGGATCAAGTGAGAACCAGAACCCCGCCAAATCCTGCTCGCGAACGGCTTCAAGCGAGGTCTTGCCGAAAGCGACTTGCGTCA